>NZ_JBFUKT010000009.1:0-40159 GCF_056400705.1 Paenisporosarcina sp. P5_A11 | reverse complement strand
TAATAATACTATCGATTTACTTGTTTTATTTTGGCTGGCTCAAAATACGAGAATCAAAAAACAGCAAATGACAGTAGCATATTTGAATGAGGATTGTATATAATGGGTACTATGCCAACGTATGTAGAAAGGACGTGCACGATTTGAAATTTCGCGAAATGACAAAAGAACAACTAAGTGAAGAATCGTTTATCGATTTAGGACATGCAATATTAGAAGAAAAACACGAATCTTTAACTTTACAAGAATTACTTGATGAAATTAAAAAATTAAACAAGTTTACTGAAGCACAAATGAAAGAGCGTAAACTTCAGTATTATACAGATATGAACATTGATGGTCGCTTCCTTGCGATTTCTGAAAACCGTTGGGGCTTACGCGAGTGGTACCCGGTTGAACAAATCGAAGAAGAAACAGCACCAACAGTTAAAGTACGTAAGAAGAAATCAAAAACTTCTAAAGATGATGATGATATTGAAGACGATACAGATGATGATGAAATCGCATTTGAAGAGGACTTCGATGAATTCGTAGAAGACGTAGAAGACTTTGACTTAGACGATGACGATGACGATGAAGATGAGGACGAAGATGATGAAGTAGTGGAAATCGAAGAAGTAGTTGCAGAAGAACTTCTTACGGACACTGATGAGTTTGAAATCGTTGTCGATGAAGATGAAGACGATGAAGAAGAGGATGACCAATAATAGGTCTTGACTTATTTAGTCATTCGGATTACTCTTTTACTTGGGCTCCCTAAAAAGGGAGATTGAACGCTTATATAATGCGCTCCCTCTGCAAACACTGCAGGTGGAGCGCTTTTTTATTTGAAAAGGCGTAGCATGAAGTACTTCGCCAGCGCACATCCTGATTTATCATGCACTTCTGTAGACAAAAATCACATTTTTAGGAGGAGTTAGCTTTGACAAAATATATTTTCGTAACTGGTGGCGTAGTTTCTTCACTAGGTAAAGGTATTACAGCTGCATCACTCGGTCGATTACTTAAAAATCGAGGTCTAAACGTAGCGATTCAAAAATTCGATCCTTACATCAACGTAGATCCAGGAACAATGAGCCCATACCAACATGGGGAAGTATACGTAACTGACGACGGTGCAGAAGCGGATTTAGACCTAGGTCACTATGAACGCTTCATTGACATTAACGTAAGTAAATTCTCAAATGTTACGACAGGTAAAGTTTACTCAGCGGTTCTTAAAAAAGAACGTCGCGGTGACTACCTAGGTGGAACAGTTCAAGTAATTCCACATATCACGAACGAAATTAAAGAACGCTTAGTACGTTCAGCAAAAGAAACAAATGCAGATGTAGTCATTACAGAGATCGGAGGAACGGTTGGGGACATCGAGTCACTACCATTCCTAGAAGCGATTCGCCAAATGAAAGGCGACTTCGGTGCAGAAAATGTAATGTACATTCACTGTACGTTAATTCCTTATCTCCGTTCAGCTAAAGAAATGAAAACAAAGCCAACACAACATAGTGTTAAAGAGCTACGCAGTTTAGGAATTCAACCAAATATCATCGTAGTTCGTACTGAATTTGCTGTGCCACAAGATATGAAAGATAAAATCGCTTTGTTCTGCGACATTAAAGCAAGCGAAGTTATCGAAGCTCGCGACGCGGAATCATTGTACGAAGTACCATTAATGCTTCTAGAACAGCATATGGACCAAATCGTACTTGATCATTTCGGTATCAAAGCACCTGAAGCAGATATGACGGATTGGACTGCTTTAGTAGATCGTGTGCAAAACTTATCGAAAAAAGTACGTATTGGTTTAGTTGGAAAATACGTAGAATTACAAGATGCATACATTTCAGTTGTTGAAGCAATGAAACATGCAGGATTTGCATTTGACGCGGACATTGAAGTGAAATGGATCAACGCTGAACACGTTAGCGAAGACAATGTTGCTGAATTTTTAAACGATGTTGACGGTGTTTTAGTTCCTGGTGGCTTCGGTGACCGTGGAGTAGAAGGTAAAATTGCAGCAACTGCTTATGCACGTGAAAACAATGTACCTTTCCTAGGAATATGTTTAGGTATGCAACTTGCAACAGTAGAATTTGCAAGAAATATTTTACATTTAAAAGATGCACATTCATCTGAATTAAACCCACAAACTCCATACCCGATAATCGACTTATTACCTGAACAAAAAGACGTCGAAGACTTAGGTGGAACATTACGTTTAGGACTTCAACCATGTAAATTAGTGCATGGCACTAAAGCATTTGAAGCTTACGGACAAGAATTGGTTTACGAACGTCACCGTCACCGTTATGAGTTTAACAACGAATACCGCGAGCAATTTGAATCAGCTGGGTTCATTTTCTCTGGTACGAGCCCAGATGGCCGATTAATCGAAGTAATTGAAATTCCAGATCACAAATTCTTCGTGGCATCTCAGTTCCACCCAGAATTCATCTCGCGTCCACAACGCCCACAACCCTTATTCCGTGAATTCATCAAAGCGGCATTAGGCGAATAATATCAAATCCCACTCTTTTTAAAAAAGAGTGGGATTTTTTTGGATTGATTAGAAATTGTTCTATTCAGACATGAACCCCCAAAAGTCAAACTGAGCCCTCGCGTAGTTTCTTCTCGCCGGATGATACAATGCATAAGATTCACTCGAAAAGAAGGACTAAACTCACATTAATAACAATGAGGAAAACAATAAATAATATATATATAATATTTAACATAAAAAATGGATTATCATGTATTATTATGAGGGAACGTCCTTTTCTTCAAGAATACATAGAAGTATCAAAAATATTTATTTAATGCAGGAATATGGAAAAGATTGTAGAATTAATGAATTAGTATCAAAGTGAAAAAGGGGTAATTTTCATGAAACAGTTACTGATTGTGGATGATCAACAAGGCATTCGCTTGCTCTTGAACGAAGTGTTCAAACGAGAAGGTTACACTACATATCTAGCTGCTAATGGAATTGAAGCATTAGAGTTAGCTGAGAGAATTCAGTTTGATGGTGTCCTATTAGATATGAAAATTCCAGGTATGGATGGGATTGAAATATTAAAACGAATTAAAATGCGTACTCCAGATGTCCCAGTTTTAATGATTAMTGCATATGGCGAACTAGATTTAATAAAAGAGGCAATGGATTTAGGTGCTTCTCACTATTTCACAAAGCCGTTTGATATTTACGAAGTACGCGATGCTGTAAACGGAATGTTAAAAGATTGAAAAACGCAGGCAGTGGCAAACACTGCCTGTTTTTGTTATGATTTAATAGAAAAGTGGAGAACCCTGTGCGAACATCAAGCCGAGACTAAGAAGAAACGAATCAAAACATAGTTTTGAATTGTTTTGTAAGGTAGGCTAAATTTGCGGAATTAGTCGAACTCCATTATCACCCACGTAAAGTGGGGTAAAGTAGAGGTACGAGCTTGCCATCGAAAACTGGACAAAGCCTCTGGGAAGATGCTAGTCAAACTTTAATCTTTCCAACCCCTGCAACTAGAAATTAAGAAAAGTGGCGGCTTACGTAGAAATGAAAAGAGCTTGTTGCTTGATACCAGATTATAGACAATGAAATGGAGGATTCCTCAATGGCTTTAGTATCTATGAAAGACATGATGATCAAAGGTAAAAAAGAAGGCTATGCAATTGGACAATTCAACATTAACAACTTAGAGTTTACTCAAGCAATTTTACTTGCAGCTGAAGAGGAAAAATCTCCCGTGATTTTAGGCGTTTCTGAAGGAGCAGCTAGATATATGGGCGGATTTACAACTGTTGTTCACATGGTAAAAGGGTTAATGCATGACTATAAAATAACTGTACCTGTGGCTATTCATTTAGATCATGGTTCAAGTTTTGATAAGTGTAAAGAAGCAATCGACGCTGGTTTCACATCAGTTATGATTGATGCTTCTCATCACCCATTAGAAGAAAACATTGCTATCACATCTCAAGTAGTGGAATATGCACACGCACAAGGCGTGTCTGTTGAAGCAGAACTAGGGACTGTTGGTGGTCAAGAAGATGATATTATCGCAGACGGCGTTATTTATGCAGATCCAAAAGAATGTGCTGAACTAGTTTCTCGTACAGACATTGACTGTTTAGCGCCAGCACTAGGTTCGGTTCATGGTCCTTATAAAGGCGAACCTAATTTGGGCTTTGCTGAAATGGAAGAAATCTCTCAATTATCTGATTTGCCACTTGTGTTGCATGGTGGAACTGGAATTCCAGTAAAAGATGTTCAACGCTCGATTTCTTTAGGTACAGCAAAAATAAATGTGAATACAGAAAGCCAAATTGCAGCAACGAAAGCTATTCGTGATTTCTTGAATGGCAATGCAGAAGAATATGATCCACGTAAATACTTAATTCCTGCACGTGATGCAATTAAAAAAACAGTACAAGGAAAAATGCGTGATTTCGGAAGTTCTGGAAAAGCGTAATTTAATAATATAATTCGAAATCTCGGGAGAAGTGTCCGTGTTGAAGACATACGGTCTTCTCCTCTTTTTCAATAATTTGGAGGAAATAATAAATGAAATTTTTTATCGATACAGCTAACTTTGAAGAAATAAAAGAAGCACATGCATGGGGAATTTTGTCTGGTGTTACGACAAATCCTACACTTGTAGCAAAAGAAAATATTTCATTCCATGATCGCTTGCGTGAAATTACAGCACTTGTCGATGGTTCGGTAAGCGCTGAAGTTATCGCTTTAGATGCTGAAGGAATGATTAAAGAAGGCCGCGAATTAGCTGCCATTGCTCCTAACATTACAGTAAAATTGCCAATGACTCCGGACGGCTTAGCTGCATGTTCAGTGTTTTCAAAAGAAGGCATTAAAACAAACATTACATTAATCTTCAGTGCCAACCAAGCACTTCTTGCAGCACGCGCTGGTGCATCATATGTATCTCCATTCTTAGGTCGTTTAGATGATATCGGTCATAATGGAATGGATTTAGTAGGGACAATCGCGCAAATTTTTGACATTCACAATATAGATACAGAAATCATTGCAGCATCAATTCGTCACCCACAACATGTTACGGACGCAGCTCTTCACGGTGCACACATTGGAACTATGCCGATTAACGTGATGAAACAAATGTTCAAACATCCTTTAACTGATAAAGGAATTGAAGCATTTTTAGCGGATTGGAATAACCGAAATAGTGCACAATAAGTTAACTCTTGAATTGATTGTAGGTGAAATACATGGAAGTTTATAAAATTAATGGACAGAAACGATTACAAGGAACAATTAAAGTAAGTGGTGCTAAAAATAGTGCGGTTGCTTTAATACCAGCTTCCATCTTAGCGAATTCGGCTGTCACGATTGAAGGTTTACCAGAAATTTCTGATGTGGGGACACTGAAGGAATTACTGGAGGAAATCGGTGGAGTAGTATCTATAGAAGACGGTACGATGCACATTGACCCGTCTAAAATGCAAGATATGCCTTTACCAAATGGTAACGTGAAAAAATTGCGAGCATCGTATTATTTAATGGGTGCAATGCTTGGACGTTTCAAAAAAGCTGTCATTGGTTTACCTGGGGGTTGTTTCCTTGGACCACGACCAATAGATCAACATATTAAAGGCTTTGAAGCACTTGGAGCTAAGGTAACAAATGAACATGGTGCTATTTATTTACGTGCCGAAGAGTTGCGCGGTGCAAAAATTTATTTAGACGTTGTAAGTGTAGGTGCAACTATTAACATCATGCTGGCTGCTGTAATGGCAAAAGGCCAAACGACGATTGAGAATGCTGCAAAAGAGCCAGAAATTATTGATGTTGCAACGCTACTAAGCAACATGGGAGCAAAAATTAAAGGTGCAGGTACCAATGTTATTCGTATTGATGGTGTTGAAGAACTGCACGGGACGAACCACACCATTATCCCCGACCGAATCGAAGCAGGTACATTCATGATAATGGCAGCAGCAGCTGGGGACGGTATCACTATAGATAACGTCATTCCATTCCATGTCGAAGCATTAACTGCAAAACTGCGTGAAATGGGCGTTAAAATAGAAGAAGGCGAAGAAAGTATTTTCATTCCTAAATCAGTGAATTTGCATGCAGTGGATGTTAAAACACTCGTGTATCCTGGTTTTGCAACGGATTTACAACAGCCATTCTCAGTTTTAATGAGTCAAGCAGCAGGTTCTTCCGTTATTACGGACACAATTTATTCAGCACGTTTCAAACATATTGATGAATTGAAACGTATGAATGCAGTTGCTAGAGTTGAAGGCCGTACAGCCATTATCTCTGGTCCAACAAAACTAGAGTCTGCTTCAGTTCGCGCATCTGACTTACGAGCAGGAGCTGCACTTGTACTAGCAGGATTATTGGCTGAAGGCGAGACCGAAATCCGCGACATCTATCATATCGAACGCGGCTATAGTTCTTTAATTGACAAATTACAAGGACTTGGTGCGGATATTCGTCGGGAAACGATCGAGGTTGAGAATTCGCCAAAAGAAAATAAAAAATAAAAATTCGACCCTTTATCACATATGGTATAATGACAGGGGTAGAATTACGTAAATAAATGACCGGATAACGGGAGGAACACACCAAATGGAACGCAGTTTATCAATGGAGTTAGTACGTGTAACAGAAGCAGCAGCAATTGCTTCGGCACGTTGGATGGGCCGAGGCTTGAAGAATGAAGCGGACGACGCGGCAACTACAGCTATGCGTAACGTTTTCAACTCAATCCCGATGCAAGGCGTCGTCGTAATTGGCGAAGGCGAAATGGACGAAGCACCTATGTTATACATCGGTGAAGAATTAGGTCTTGGCCAAGGTGGACCAGCGGTAGATATAGCTGTAGATCCACTAGAAGGTACAAATATCGTCGCTTCAGGTGGTTGGAATGCTTTAGCAGTTCTTGCCATTGCTGATCGAGGGAACTTACTTCATGCACCAGATATGTACATGGACAAGTTAGCAGTAGGACCAGAATCTAGAGGCAAAGTCGATATTAATGCTTCTGTAACGGATAACTTGCTAGCTGTAGCACGTGCAAAAAATAAAGACATTGAAGACGTAGTGGCAACGATATTAAACCGACCACGTCACCAAAAAATCATTGATGAAATTCGTGCATCAGGTGCTCGTATTAAGTTGATTAATGATGGCGACGTAGCAGGAGCTATCAACACAGCGTTTGATGAAACAGGCGTAGATATTTTATTCGGACTTGGCGGCGCTCCAGAAGGCGTTATTGCTGCAGTAGGATTAAAATGTTTAGGTGGCGAAATTCAAGGTAAGCTAGTTCCTACAAACGATCAAGAATTACAACGTTGTATCCGTATGGGACTAGACGTAAACCGTGTATTCCGTATGGAAGACCTTGTAAAAGGCGACGACGCAATTTTTGCGGCAACGGGAGTAACCGATGGAGAATTAATGCGTGGAGTTCAATTCAAAGGATCATATGCAGAATCTCATTCATTAGTTATGCGTGCAAAATCAGGCACAGTCCGTTTCGTAGAAGGACGTCATAGCTTGAAGAAAAAACCTCATCTTATGATGGAAGACTAACTTCAAAATTATGTGCCTGGCCATACCTCGGTCAGGCATCTTCTACTAAAATCAATTCTTGCAAAACCAATCCAGCCTTTCAACTTGAACCGACACAACAAAATATGTAAAAGAGTGGTGCCATTTTATGTCAACCTTAAAGATTGGTGAACTAGAAAGTATGACGTTAAAAGAACTGTATGCGCTAGCGCGTGAGTTCAAAATCTCGTACTACAGCAAACTCACTAAAAAAGAGCTAATTTTTGCTATTTTAAAAACACGTGCAGAACAAGAAGGTTACTTTTTCATGGAAGGTGTCTTAGAAATCATTCAATCTGAAGGATTCGGTTTCTTGCGCCCCATCAACTATTCTCCAAGTTCTGAAGATATCTATATTTCCGCATCACAAATTCGCCGTTTTGACTTACGCAACGGTGATAAAGTAACGGGTAAAGTGCGTCCTCCAAAAGAGAACGAACGTTACTACGGTTTATTACATGTAGAATTAGTAAATGGTGAAGACCCTGATTCAGCGAAAGAACGTGTTCATTTCCCTGCGCTAACACCACTATATCCAGATCGTCATATCAAACTGGAAACAGAGTCAAGCAAGTTATCAACACGCATTATGGACTTAGTGGCACCTGTAGGTTTCGGTCAACGTGGTCTAATCGTAGCACCTCCAAAAGCAGGTAAAACGATGTTATTGAAAGAAATAGCGAATTCTATTACTACCAATTATCCAGATGCTGACTTAATCGTTCTATTGATTGATGAACGTCCAGAAGAAGTAACCGATATCGAGCGCTCAGTAAAAGCAGATGTAGTGAGCTCAACTTTTGATGAAGTACCAGAAAACCATGTGAAAGTGGCGGAATTAGTACTTGACCGTGCGATGCGTTTAGTAGAACACAAACGTGATGTCATCATATTAATGGATTCCATTACACGTTTGGCACGTGCATATAACTTAGTAATCCCACCAAGTGGTCGTACACTATCAGGTGGTATTGATCCTGCAGCGTTCCATCGCCCTAAACGTTTCTTCGGTGCAGCACGTAATATTGAAGAAGGCGGAAGCTTAACGATATTAGCGACTGCTTTAGTTGAAACAGGATCACGTATGGATGAAGTCATTTATGAAGAGTTTAAAGGAACTGGTAACTTAGAACTTCACTTAGATCGTAGTTTAGCAGAACGTCGAATCTTCCCAGCATTAGACATTCGACGCTCAGGAACACGAAAAGAAGAACTGCTACTTCCACCTAAACAACTTGAAAAACTGTGGGCTATCCGTAAAACATTCTCGGATTCACATGATTTCGGTGAGCGCTTCTTGAAAAAAATAAGCCAATCGAAAACAAACGAAGAGTTCTTTGAACAATTGAATACGGAAATGAAAGAAAAAAGAGGCGGTAAAGGTTTACTGTAATAAGGTATAGTTCATCCGCGTTTATTTATACCAAGTGCTTGATTTCTTAATAGGGATTTGCTATACTTTAATTCGGTTAGAATTATCATTCTCTGTTACATATCCGGCCGAATTGACGGGTCGTGTAAGGTGACAGTAAAATAATACCAACTCTGTTCCAGATGGTTCAGGGCGAGAGGAGATTTAAGATGAAAACAGGAATTCATCCCGATTACAAAACAGCTAAAGTTACTTGCTCATGTGGTAACGCTTTTGAAACTGGTTCAGTAAAAGAAGACATCAAAGTAGAGTTTTGCTCAGAATGTCATCCATTCTATACTGGCAAACAGAAATTCGCTCAAGCGGATGGCCGTGTTGACCGTTTCAACAAAAAATATGGCATCAAAGAAGAAATCAACGAATAATTATCAAATACCCGCTTAGAGCTTCTGCTCACAGCGGGTATTTTTCTTTTTTGTGAGACTGAGCGGTGGCTCAGTCGTAAAAATAGAGGTTCACGTAGGAAAAAACAKTGATGACGTAGGAAAAATCGTCCGTCACGTAGGAAAATCGTCATCAACGTAGGAATCCCTCCGCATCCCATAAATATCAGAGTCATTTCCCTCCAAAAAAACGGTTGATGAGCGCAGCGAACAGTCCCGTCCTAAGTATTTCTATCACTCTAAAATCTGTCAAAATCTTTAATGGCCCCACCTGCTAGCGCTTGGTGGGTATTTTTGTGAAGGAAGCAATAGCTCTGTTTATAGGAACTCTGATTAAATTTCTCAGTTCACGCATCTGGACTGTCGACCAATTTAATTGTAAGGAGTAGTGGATTCTTTAGTTAACCAAAAAGATTTTGTAAAAGCATAACGTCGGTACTTGTTATGATTTTGCGGTTCTAGTTGAAGGTTTTTAAGAAGGTAAGTAGCAGCGTATTTATCTTTAAGCTCGAGAAAATGAACACATTCTTTATTGGAAATTGTTTTTTTACAAAGGTAAAACCATTCTTCTACAGCTAGAGTGTAAAGTGTTTTACGAGATTTCTTACATATAGGACAGCGATGTTGGTTTATTAATTTAATTTCGCAGTTTGGACAGAAAAGACCAGTATTTAAAGTTTTCCAATCAAATTGAAGTTTTTCTGCAAAAGGTGTAGGGAAATATTCGCACTCTAATGAGGTAAGAGAATCGATCAAGCGTTTAAATGTTCTACTAGAGATTACCTCAGGGAGTTGGTTTAGTTCTTCAAGATGGTTTGTTATGTCACAAGCCATTAGAGCCATTACCTTTTCTGGGGGTTCAGCAATATGGGTAGATGAAAAAGCAAAAACGATTCTATTTTCAATAGGTATTTTAATATTGAGTTGATTTRGTAACCGCTTAATCTTAATGCTATGACGTAGAATTTGTTGTTCGGGACATTTATAGGTTGCAAATTCTCCATTAAACTCCCTAATAAGCTGTTTAGGATGTTTTTGAAAATACACTTTGCCTTTTATATTTTTAATTTCTAGAATAGCGATATATTTTTGAGTCACAATTAAGGTATCAATTTGGAGGAAAGTCTCAGGTTCTAATTGGAGATGCAAACCTTTAAAAATATAATGGTTTTTTGGAAATACCATTTGATGCAAAAAGTGATCAACATAACTTTCACCAAAGTATCCAGCTTCTATAATTTTTCTTTTTGATAAAAATTCCTTAAAATAAGGATGGTTTATTGGAAACCTGGATTGTGCACGTTTATAAATTTGGATTTCTTTAGGCGGAATTCGATTAGAATAAATAATAAATGCTCCTTTCATTGCTGAGATGTTAGTATCATTGATATGAAAATAGCATGTTTATTCTGTTAATTTCAAGTTTTGCTATAAAATAAATGCTGAGCGATTGCTCAGTTGTAAAAATAGGGGGTCACGTAGGAAAAAAGCGGAGTGACGTAGGAAAAAACAGAGCTCACGTAGGAAAAATAGCCTTGACGTAGGAATTCCCCAAATACCTCCTTGTGTCACAATTCTTCCATATCACATTTCTTGAAGAAAAAAAAGACGAGTATTCTATATTTGTTTTCTGTATGATAGGGAATAGAGAGTTTTGAAAGGAGTGACTTCCATGTATGTGATGTCACAATCCGGTTGGGTTGAAGTCATTTGCGGAAGTATGTTTTCCGGCAAATCAGAAGAATTAATTCGTCGTGTAAGACGCACGCAATTTGCGAAACAAAAAATTGCTGTGTTCAAACCACGTTTAGATAATCGATATAGTGAAGAAGAAGTAGTTAGTCACAATGGCACGAAAGTAATAGCGATCCCAGTCGAACGTTCAAAAGATATATGGGCGTACATTTCGGACGAATATGATGTGATAGGAATTGACGAAGCGCAATTTTTTGATGAGGGAATTATTGATGTCGTACAACGTCTTGCGAATCATGGTTTCCGCGTAATTGTTGCAGGTCTAGATCAAGATTTCAGAGGAGAACCATTTGGTCCCATGCCGAACATAATGGCCATAGCGGAACTCGTAACAAAATTACAAGCCGTTTGCCAAGTATGTGGGTCACCAGCAAGCCGCACACAACGACTAATTAACGGGGAACCAGCAGGCTATGAAGACCCAATTATTTTAATTGGTGCAACTGAAGCGTATGAACCTCGTTGCCGTCACCATCACGAAGTACCAGCGGGTGTCACTCATCAAACTTCATTAGTGTACTCAGAAGAAGTTAATTCAAAAACTACACTTTAATCTTGAAAAAACATCCGCAATGGATGAATAGCGTTGAATCAATATGAAAAAATTCCCAATTATTAATAAGAATTCTAAACGAAGAGTGGCGAAAGCTACTCTTTTTCTATATAATTATAGTGTTAATCACATGAACGGATGAGGTGAAAGTATGTTTGATCGCTTACAGTCGGTAGAAGACCGATATGATCGTTTGACTGAATTACTCAGTGACCCTGAGATTGTTAAGGATATGAATAAATTACGCACGCTTTCTAAAGAACAATCGGACTTGCAAGATACTGTTAATGCATACCGTGAATACAAGCAAGTTAAAGAGCAACATGCTGAAGCAAGAGCGATGCTAGACGATAAATTAGATGGCGATATGCGTGAAATGGTAAAAGAAGAAATGAACGATTTATCAGCACAAATTAACGACATTGAAGAACGCCTAAAAGTATTGTTAATTCCTACAGATCCGAATGATGAAAAGAACGTTATTATGGAGATTCGTGGAGCTGCTGGTGGAGATGAAGCTGCTCTATTTGCAGGGAATCTGTTCCGCATGTACAGCCGTTATGCTGAAGCCCAAGGATGGAAAATTAATATTATGGACGCTTCTCCTACAGTAATCGGAGGCTATAAAGAAGTTATCTTCATGATCAAAGGCCAAGGCGCTTACTCGAAACTGAAGTACGAAAATGGGGCTCACCGCGTACAACGTGTACCTGAAACCGAGTCTGGTGGACGAACTCATACATCAACTGCAACTGTAGCATGTCTTCCAGAAGTGGAAGAAGTAGAAGTGGATATTCATGAAAATGATATCCGTACAGATACGTATGCATCTTCAGGTGCTGGAGGACAATCGGTTAATACAACGATGTCAGCAGTACGTTTGACACATATTCCAACTGGGACAGTAGTAACGTGCCAAGATGAAAAATCTCAAATTAAAAATAAAGCGAGTGCAATGACCGTTCTTCGTGCACGTGTTGCCGATAAATTCCGTCAAGAAGCACAAGCGGAATACGATGCTGTTCGTAAATCTGCAGTAGGTTCAGGAGACCGCTCAGAACGAATTCGCACGTACAATTATCCACAAAACCGTGTAACCGATCATCGCATTGGTTTAACGATTCAAAAACTGGATCAAATCATGGAAGGTAAACTCGAGGAAATCGTCAACGTGTTAATTTTGACGGACCAAACCGAACGACTTGAGCGAATGAATGATACCAATGCGTAAATATGTATATGAGGCCCTTTMACGGGCTTCTTCTTTTTTATCGGGACACGGACGAGAAGAACAAGTTGCGCGCATGTTGCTGCAACACGTACTAAAGAAAACGCACGTTCAATTATTAATGGACATGCGAGAAGARATTTCAACCGAACAATTTGAACACTACTGGTCTCTGATTGAAGAACACAGTACAGGAAAGCCTGTTCAATATATTATCGGAACCGAAGAATTTTACGGACGTACCTTTAAAGTGAATGAACATGTACTTATACCGCGTCCTGAAACAGAAGAACTCATCGTAGCAACAATAGCTAGAATGAAGCGACTTTTCAATGAACAAGCCAAGCTGAAGCTCGCCGATATCGGAACTGGAAGTGGTGCGATAGCGGTAACCATGAAAGCGGAAGTTAAGACTTTACAAGTAACTGCAACCGATATTTCAACTCAAGCATTAGTTGTAGCACAAGAGAATGCAAGTGATCTAGGTGCACAAATCGTATTTAAACAAGGTGATTTAACTGCCCCTATTTCAAGCGAAAAATGGGATATTGTCTTGTCTAATCCACCATACATTTCACATGACGAGGCTCTTAGTCTATCAGATACCGTACTAAACTATGAACCTCATAATGCCCTTTTTGCCGATGATGAAGGACTTCATTTATATAAAAGACTAGCAGAAGAACTTCCTGCACTCATGAATAAACCCGCTTTGATAGGCTTAGAAATTGGCTATACACAAGGGCCCGCTGTCCAATCGTTCTTTCAAAAATCATTTCCAACTGCACAAGTGGATATCGTAAAAGATATCAATGGAAAAGAAAGAATGATTTTTTGTGAGATTAAGTGAATAAATAATCCACACCTTGTCCACAATGAAGGCAAGGGGGAGATAACCATGATAGAAGATTACGAGATTTTCAGAAATGAACAACCACAAATGAAGAGGTCTCCATGGATTGAACTTGTATTGGCACTTGTACTTATTCAAACTTTATTATTTTTAATGCCGGTAGTAAGCGGAGCGGCAGACGCTGTTCCTGCTGATGCTATTCAAGTAAGAATCATTGCAAACAGTAACACGAACGAAGATCAACAAGTTAAATCGCTAGTCTATCAAGAGATTCAACCACTATTACAAAAAGCAACTGACACGTTTCAAACCACTGCGCAATTAGAAAAAGAACTAAATCTAATTTCCAAAGAAATTTCACGAAAAGCAGGGGCAATTACGGAGCAAACAATTCACATTGGTTTAGCAAACGCATTAATTCCACCTAAAACAGATGGCACTTACTTTTATGCACAAGATTTCCACAAAGCACTAGTTATTACAATTGGCAGTGGCAAAGGAGACAATTGGTGGTGTGCCTTGTTTCCAAAAGTATGTTACCAAGAAGAAGAAGAAGAAGTGGTTGAAGAGCCAGTGAAGTTTTGGATATGGGACTGGATTAAAAGTAAGTTTTAGTCAAAGTTATCCCCATTTTCACTGCTAGTTATCAACAGTATGTGCATAACTATCAACAAATCACGAAAGAAAGGAGATTTATCACATGAWAACGACTCGACTCGTTGTGGATAACGATGTGAATAAAACACAAGTTTATACACAAGCTGTGGAAAAATTAAAAAGTGGCGAAGTTGTCGCGTTTCCAACTGAAACAGTTTATGGATTAGGGGCAATCGCTACGAATGAACTAGCAGTAGCTAAAATTTTCGAGGCAAAAGGTCGACCATCCGATAACCCGCTAATTGTTCATGTGGGGGAATCACAACATATTTTAAAATACGTTAGTGAAATCTCTAAAAAAGCCGAAAACTGCATCGATGCATTTTGGCCAGGACCACTGACACTAATATTACATGCGAAACCGAACGTCTTTGCACCAAATGTAACTGCTGGATTATCAACAGTAGGCTTACGCATGCCAGACCATCCTGTCGCTCTAGAATTACTAAAAATGCTTGGCGAACCAGTTGCTGCCCCAAGTGCCAATCTCAGTGGCAAACCAAGTCCAACGACAGCCCTTCATGTAGAAAAAGATTTACAAGGACGTATACCACTCATTTTAGATGGTGGTGCAACCGGAATTGGCGTAGAATCAACCGTAGTCGATTTCACTGTAGATCCTCCCGTAATCCTTCGACCAGGTGGCGTTACAGCACAAATGCTCAGTGCAGTAATTGGAGAAGTAATCGAACCGAATACAACAACAGTCTACGATGCGACAGTACCACGAGCACCTGGTATGAAATATGCCCATTATGCACCTGATGCTCCTGTTTACTTAATCGAATCAAACTTAGATGCTGTTGACCTCGCTATTCAATCTATACATACGCAAAACCAAAAAGTCGCTTTGCTAGCACCAAATGAATTAAAAAATGATCAAGCAGACTGGTTCTTTTCGTTAGGCGATCAACAAAATCCTGAAGAATCCGCACACCATTTATACGCTCATTTACGTGCTTGCGACGACACTACAGCCGATATTATCCTGGTCACGTTACCGCTCAAAACGGGCGTGGGTGCAGCGATTTTTAACCGACTAGAAAAAGCAGCGGATGGCAATTGGTGGCATTCCTAATCTCTTCCTTTTTTGCATATGCTAGTAGCAATGCAAGAGAGAGGGGAGATTTTTACATTGCCTACAGAACTGTTTGCAGGGCTATTTACAGCACTGGACGTGGTTGCTTTATATAGTGTATTGCCTAAAATCCGCTTCCCGCTGATGCTCGCCATTTGGACAGGGTTGTTACATATGGTCTTCCCACTTCTCGGGTTCCTCGCGGGGGAATGGGTGACAACATTTATAGTTGAAGGTGGCCGCTACATTTCTAGCATTTTGTTATTTCTAACAGGTGTTCATCTATGTTTGTACCAACAAAAACCTACATCCACGATCCTTCCTCCCATCCTACTTGCAGTCGTAGTTAGCCTTGACACCTTTTCAGTTAGCTTATCTTTTGGTATGCTTCAATTACAAAAGTGGTTTTTCTTATGTAGTGCTGGTTTTTTTGCGTTATCATTCTCTTACCTTGCACTTAAAAGTAAACTGATTAAAGGACCTATGTTGACTCGTCTTTCTGGAGTATGTCTCATGGTAATGGGATTACTCACTTTACTAAATAAATGAGGGATTCACATGAACATCTATTATATCTGTACGGGAAATACATGCCGAAGCCCGATGGCTGAAGCGATATTTCATTCACATAATAAGGACGGAATGAACGTTCGTTCAGCAGGAATTTATGCCATGGACGGTGGCGATATTTCTGAGAATGCAAAACGTGTTATTCGAGATGCAGACATAGACTTCACACACTTTTCACGTCAAGTTAGCGAAGAAGATGTGCGCTGGGCTAATTTGATATTAACGATGACTACTGCACATAAACAACTTGTCATGCAAGCATTTCCATTCGCTGCAGACAAAATTTTCACATTAAAAGAATACGTACGACCATATGGTTCGCACAATGTATCAGATCCATTTGGCGGAGACATGCATATGTATCGCCAAACGTTCCAAGAGCTCACCATATTGACCAAAGACTTATTTACTAAACTGAATGATGAATAAATACCATACAGCTCTGTAACAATGGGGCTGTATTTTTTAGTTCTTTGAAGGCTTTTTGGGTTAACCAAAGAATCGCCACCATTATTAACAAATGGAAGCAGCCGAAGATGCAATTTCGGCTGCTAACGTTTTTCTTTATCTTCTAGAAACATGAAACAAAAGTTGGCACTCCATAACAAACGCTGAAATTAAGTTATTACCAAGGTTTCCGATGAGCTTTGAGCTGCAGCTTTACTAAAAAATGAGAAACGAAGGCGATGTGACGGTGTCACATCGCCTTCGTTTCTTTTACAGGTAATCTTGGGGCTCGGATGCTTTCGTCGCTCACCTACCAGCAGCAAAACTATCTTTAAAGAACCAAGTCGCCGACTACGCCATTTCTTTATTTATTTTGGCTTTCTTGCAATATCACTCATAAAGAATGCAGAATGATCTTGAAAGTAAAAGTAGCAGAAAGAGGACGAAATAGCATCTTCGACCGAATCTATATAACGGAAGAATCAATTCTTTAGTTCCAACGATATTAATTGCGAGCACCCAGGTTCAAAGGGAGCGAAGGACGCACAACCGTCGCAGGATAATCTGAACGAAGTGACATAGTCACAAGCCCATCTCTTTGTTCTCAAGATTAAGGTGCGTCAGTGTGGCGACCTAAATACTATTCGCATCGAAGTAAGAGTCGCTGGTTTAAAATTAACAGAAGTAAAAAGAGGCCAAATGCATCTTTGGCCGAAACTCTATATAAAAGGAGAATAAATTCATTCATTTACCAAACTAGCATCACATAGGTCTTTAGACAGTTCGGTTTTACCCAAATGTTACTTTGCTCTTTTCCTATTAAAAATGGTAAGATGAAAACGAGTATGAAAAGAAATGAGGGACTATTATGAACATCGCGATTTCTTCCGATCATGGCGGCAATAATTTGCGCAAAGAAATAACCTCTTTACTTGACGACCTAGGTCACACGTATCAAGATTTCGGACCACAAACAAGTGACTCTGTCGATTACCCTGACTATGCACAACCAGTATCACAAGGTGTAGCAGCAGGTGAATTTGACCGTGGTATCTTAATTTGTGGTACAGGAATTGGCATGTCGATTGCGGCAAACAAAGTAAAAGGCATCCGTTGTGCTCTAGTGCACGATGTATTTAGCGCAAAAGCAACACGAGGTCATAATGACTCTAATATTTTAGCAATGGGCGAACGCGTAATTGGCGGAGGCTTAGCGCGCGAAATCGTGAAAACATGGTTAGAAGGCGAGTTCGAAGGCGGTCGTCACGAACGTCGCATCTCAAAACTTTCTGAACTGGAAAACAAATAGAGGAGTTTGGTCATATGGATGCTTACACAATGTGGCAATCTCAACTCGAAGAATTGTTGGATGGATTTGCAGAACAAGTTAGGTTTACACCCGGACAACTACTAGTCATTGGTTGCTCGACATCTGAAATTGTTGGCAAGCGAATTGGCTCTGCAGGTGGAATGGAAGTAGCGGAAGCTTTATATAAGCCGCTTCAAACTTTTGCCAAAAAGCATGGCATCCATTTAGCCTTCCAAGGTTGTGAACATATCAACCGAGCGCTTACAGTAGAACAACAAACGGCGATAGCCTTCGGACTAGAACCAGTAACAGTCATTCCTGTTCAAAAAGCAGGTGGATCTATGTCAGCTTATGCCTATACCCATTTCAGCAATCCTGTTGTGGTCGAGCATGCACAAGCCCACGGTGGCATCGATATCGGACAAACACTCATCGGCATGCATATAAAACCAGTAGCGGTGCCGATTCGAACATCTATTAAGCAAATCGGTGAAGCTATTGTCACACTCGCAACCACTCGCCCAAAACTTATCGGCGGTGAACGAGCAGTATATAAAAACAAATAGACATTCAAAGGGGATATGGACACATGAAAAAGATTGCTGTGCAAGACAAAGTGGTTTATGAAGCAATGAATGATGAGAAAATACGTCAACAAGGTAACATTGAATTAATAGCCTCTGAAAACTTTGTATCAGAAGCAGTAATGGAAGCTCAAGGGTCTGTATTAACAAATAAATATGCTGAAGGCTATCCTGGCAAACGTTACTACGGTGGCTGTGAACATGTAGACGTTGTTGAAAATATCGCACGTGACCGCTTGAAAGAAATTTTCGGAGCAGAACATGCAAATGTACAACCACATTCAGGTTCACAAGCTAACATGGCGGTTTACATGACAGTACTTGAGCAAGGCGACACGGTTTTAGGCATGAACTTATCTCATGGTGGTCACTTAACGCACGGATCTTCAGTCAACTTCAGTGGAATTCAATATAACTTTGTTGAATACGGAGTAGATGAAGTGACAGAAACGATTGATTACTCTGAAGTTCGAGAAAAAGCGATTGAACATAAACCCAAAATGATAGTTGCTGGAGCGAGTGCTTATTCTCGTACACTTGATTTTGCAAAATTCCGTGAAATTGCGGACGAAGTAGGAGCATACTTGATGGTCGATATGGCACATATTGCTGGTTTAGTCGCAGCGGGTGAACATCCAAATCCAGTACCACACGCTCATTTTGTAACATCAACGACACACAAAACTCTTCGTGGTCCTCGTGGTGGACTGATTTTAACAACTGAAGAATTTGCGAAGAAAATTGATAAAACGATTTTCCCAGGAATTCAAGGTGGTCCATTAATGCACGTGATTGCTTCAAAAGCTGTAGCATTTGGTGAAGCTCAACAACCAGAATTCAAAACGTATATTCAGCAAGTTGTGAAAAATGCGAAAGCATTAGCGAACTGCTTGATTGATGAAGGAATTGATGTTGTTTCTGGCGGTACTGATAATCACTTATTGCTTGTAAACTTACGTTCTTTAGAGTTAACAGGTAAAGTGGCGGAAAAAGTGTTAGACGAAGTAGGCATTACCGTAAATAAAAACACCATTCCTTTCGATACAACAAGCCCGTTTGTTACCTCAGGTATTCGAATCGGAACACCTGCAGTGACTTCTCGTGGATTTAAAGAACCAGAAATGAAAGAAATTGCGTCAATCATAGCGAAATTACTGAAAAATATTGAAGACGAAGCGGTTCACAAAGAAGCGAAAGAACGTGTAGCAGCCTTGACTGCTAAGTTCCCTTTGTATCAATAAAAAAGATAATGTGCTAGATTTTTTCAAATAATTAAAAGGATTTTTCTAAGGACGAACTTGTCCTAGAAAAATCCTTTTTAATGCAATTTAATTTGACAGAAATTTTAAAATGTTTTGTTAGTATAATTTTAAAGAATAACTTTTAGTAAGTTTTTTATAATTCCTAACATATATTTTTTTTTATTGGGGTATATGAATCATTAGCAGAGGTGACTATGTTACTAGAACTTATGGAACTAGTCAAACTATTAAAAATGATTTATATTAAGACGATGCTATATTAGAAATATTTAAATTATAGCAAAATTATTTAAATCGTTACTAAAAGTTAACACGCGTACAAAAGGGGGAAACAAGTTTGAAGAATAATTCACAATCAAAAGGACTTCAACGTGGATTGGAAGAAAGGCATATCACACTTATGTCCCTGGGAGCTGCTATTGGGGTAGGTCTATTCCTGGGATCTGCTACAGCGATTAAATTAGCTGGACCAAGTATATTATTAGGTTATGCATTCAGCGGACTTATGATGTTTTTTATTATGAGAGCGCTAGGGGAAATGGCGATTCACAAACCAGTAGCAGGTTCGTTCAGTAAATATGCACGGGATTACTTAGGACCACTTGCAGGATACATAACAGGTTGGAATTATTGGTTCTTATGGGTTGTTACTTGTATGGCCGAGATAACGGCTGTGGGAATTTATATGGAGTTTTGGTATCCAGATACTCCTCGTTGGATCTGGGCATTAATTGCATTAGTCGCAATGGCTGGTGTTAATTTCCTTGCTGTAAAAGCATATGGTGAACTGGAGTTTTGGTTTGCTTTGATTAAAATAGTAACGATTATTGCGATGATTTTCGTCGGAATAGGCATGATTACTTTTGGAATCGGTAACGGTGGTATTGCAACGGGTATTAGTAATCTATGGGAAAACGGTGGATTCTTCCCGAATGGAATAAAGGGACTACTATTATCACTACAAATGGTCATGTTCGCATATCTAGGAATTGAAATGATTGGTGTAACTGCCGGTGAAGTTAAAAATCCGGAGAAAACATTAGCCCGAGCGATTGATTCGGTCTTCTGGCGTATTCTTATCTTTTATGTGGGAGCATTGTTTGTTATTATGTCCATTTATCCGTGGGATGAAATCGGATCAAAAGGCAGTCCGTTTGTAATGGCTTTTGAACAAATTGGGATACCAGGCGCAGCGGGTATTATTAACTTTGTAATCTTAACTGCAGCTCTTTCTTCATGTAATAGTGGACTATTTAGTACAGGAAGAATGTTATTTAACCTTGCAGAACATGGTCAAGCTCCAAAGAATTTTGGAAAACTAACAAAAAACGGTGTTCCTGGAACAGCTGTTCTTGCCACATCTGTTGTGTTATTAGTCGGAGTTCTTTTAAATTACATTGTTCCAGCTAAGGTATTCACTTGGGTAACGAGTATTGCTACTTTCGGAGCTATTTGGACATGGGGGATTATCCTGTTATCACAAATCAGTTTCCGTAAAGGATTGAAACCTAAGGAGAAAGAAAAATTGAAATATAAAGTGCCTTTATTTCCATTCACTTCATACCTTGCACTTGCATTCTTGGCGTTTGTTATTATTGTAATGGCTTACAATCCTGATACAAGAATCGCTCTTGTCGTTGGACCGTTATGGCTTATTTTCTTAACGTTATACTATTATGGAAAAGGCTATCATAAAAAAACGAGCAAACATACTGTGAATTGAAGATAGGTTAACTTCTATAGGAAAGCACCATAGACTTTTATGTCTGTGGTGCTTTTTTAAGTTCTATT
The DNA here is from genome assembly GCF_056400705.1 of Paenisporosarcina sp. P5_A11. Lineage (NCBI taxonomy): Bacteria > Bacillati > Bacillota > Bacilli > Caryophanales > Caryophanaceae > Paenisporosarcina > Paenisporosarcina sp. P5_A11. The sequence continues at coordinate 18,657 of NZ_JBFUKT010000009.1, read as the reverse complement.
TCTATAATTTTTGATATATTAGCTATCAAATCTAGCTTTTTTGAATATATCCTCTACCAACGAATGGGAATAAACACCTCGTGAGTGGGAAGAAACTAAAATGAACGGGAATAACCACAAACTCTAAGCGAAAACCAAACTAATTGGCCCCACACACATTCCGTTTGGGAGTTCTTTGTAGTGAACAGGAATAAACAGAGAGTGAACAGGAATAATGCAGCAACGAAAGGGATTAAACACCTCCCGAGTGGGAATAAATCAAAATGAATGGGAATAACCACAACTCCGAACACATCAAGACCACAAATCAAACCGATATTATGAACTTTCTAAAAAATGTGATTTCGTTTCAAGTCGAGCGTTATGGGTTTTTTCTGCTATAATAGATGAAGTTTGTACGTAAAGGAGAGGGCATTATGGGAAAAGTATTCGTATTTGATCATCCATTGATCCAACATAAATTAACTTTTATTCGAGATAAGAGAACGGGAACAAAAGAATTCCGTGAATTGGTAGACGAAGTAGCAACTTTGATGGCGTTTGAGATTACACGTGATATGCCTTTAGATGAAGTTGAAGTAGAAACACCAGTCACTACTGCGAAAGCAAAAGTTTTATCAGGTAAAAAAATAGGGATCGTTCCAATTTTACGTGCTGGAATCGGCATGGTAGACGGTATTCTGAAATTAATGCCTGCTGCTAAAGTTGGACATATCGGTTTATACCGCGATCCAGAAACACTACAACCAATTGAATATTATGTGAAGCTCCCAGCGGATGTTGAAGAGCGTGATTTTATATTAGTTGACCCAATGCTAGCAACGGGTGGATCTGCATTAGTTGCCATTAACGCATTGAAAAAGCGCGGTGCTAAAAACATTAAGTTTATGTGTTTAATTGCTGCTCCAGAAGGTGTAGAAATTCTTAAAGAAGCTCATCCAGATGTTGACATCTACATTGCTGCTCTTGATGAAAAACTGGACGACCATGGTTACATCGTTCCTGGACTTGGCGACGCAGGTGACCGTTTGTTCGGAACAAAATAAGTAAAAGGAAGTGTTTAACCTTGACGAAAAAATGGAAAGTCATGACGATTTTTGGGACACGCCCAGAAGCAATTAAAATGGCACCACTCGTTTTAGAACTTGAAAAACATTCCGATGACATTGAATCAATCGTGACAGTCACTGCGCAACATCGCCAAATGCTCGATCAAGTATTGGATACATTTGGGATCAAACCGGACTTCGATTTGAATATGATGAAAGACCGTCAAACTTTAATAGACGTGACAACACGAGGACTTGAAGGTTTGGATGCAGTAATGAAAGAAGCAAAGCCTGACATCGTATTAGTTCACGGTGATACGACTACGACTTTCATTGCTAGCTTAGCGGCATTTTACAATCAAATTGCGGTAGGTCACGTGGAAGCGGGACTTCGTACTTTTAATAAGTACTCACCGTATCCAGAAGAAATGAACCGTCAATTAACTGGTGTGATGGCAGATCTTCATTTCTCTCCAACAGAAGTGTCAGCTGACAACCTTCGTCGTGAAAACAAGCCGGAAGATCGCATTGTAGTTACAGGCAACACTGCAATTGATGCTTTAAAAACAACGGTACGCGAAGAGTATACGCACCCTGTGTTAGAACAAGTTGGCTCAGACCGTATGATTTTATTAACTGCTCATCGACGTGAAAACTTAGGACAACCTATGCGCAACATGTTCCGTGCAATTAAACGACTAATTGAAGAACATGATGACATTCAAGTGGTCTATCCTGTTCATATGAATCCAGCTGTCAGAGAAGTGGCAAATGAAGTACTTGGAAATGATCCAAGAATCCACTTAATTGAACCATTAGAAGTACTCGATTTCCATAACTTCGCAGCACGTTCTTTCATTATATTGACTGATTCAGGCGGCGTTCAAGAAGAAGCACCTTCTTTAGGGAAGCCTGTTCTTGTATTACGCGACACGACTGAACGTCCTGAAGGAATTGCAGCAGGTACATTGAGGTTGGCGGGCACGGATGAAGAGACAATCTACGGCTTAGCAAAAGAATTGCTTACAAATGAAGCGACTTATGCTTCAATGTCAAAAGCATCAAATCCGTATGGTGATGGTGAAGCATCAAGACGTATCGTTGAAGCTTTGAAAGACTATTTAAATAAGTAGAATAAAATTAAAGGGACCGCCTGAGCAGTCCCCTTAATTTTTGCTAAAAACCACCTAATAATCGGATATCAGTAACAATTCAGCCCGCTATYTTAAAATTTGTCGACAATATGTCGAGTATAGCGACTTTGTGAAGTTTTTCACGGGAATCAATTGACTTCATTTTACCCATATTGTATGCTTACAAAGGGTTAAATGAGAGGGTTTTCATTCACTGTAAAAACTATGAAATCTTGTCAAATCTTCTTCCTATCAGGTTTGCAGTTTTACTATATTATGTAAAAACGTCAAGACTATCTGCATAAAAGAAGAAATCCTTTACAAGAATGATGTTTATGTATAGGAAACAACTCTTTTGTTTAAGTTTTAAATGAAAGACCATACATACAAGAGTTCCCGTAAAAATACCCATTGTAACAATTTCTTTCGGTTTGCACGAAGAATGTCGAAACCAAAAGAAACAATGAATTTAGTAATCTCGAATGACTACTAATATTAGTAGTCAGGATTATATACACGAAAAACTCTATACCGAATTGTGAAAGAGAGGTGAATGCACGTGCATCATGAGAACCCAACGCATGAGTGGCTTGGACTTACGTTCAATCTTTCAAACGTTATGATGCTTACCGTAACGGCACTTATCGTTCTATTAATTGCAGTAGTATCTACTCGGAACTTAAGTTTAAAGCCAACTGGTATGCAAAATTTTATGGAGTGGTTAATGGACTTCGTAAAAGGGATTATCAAAAGCAATATGGACTGGAATTCAGGTGGTAGGTTCCATATTCTGGGTATTACGCTTATCATGTTCATCTTTGTTTCGAACATGTTAGGTTTACCATTTTCAATCATTATAGATGGTGTTTTGTGGTGGAAATCTCCAACCGCAGATCCAATCATAACGATGACATTAGCAGTTATGGTCATGGTATTAACTCATTACTATGGTATCAAATTAAAAGGCCTTTCCGAATACGGAAAAGACTATTTAAAACCATTACCATTCCTTCTGCCCCTAAAAATCGTAGAAGAGTTTGCCAATACGGTAACACTTGGTCTTCGACTTTACGGGAATATTTATGCAGGAGAAGTATTGTTAGGTTTACTAGCAGGTATAGGTGGTGCAAGTTTCCTTGGTTTTGCAGGAGCCTTACTTCCAACGCTTGCTTGGCAAGGTTTCTCGATTTTCGTTGGAACGATTCAAGCTTTCATTTTCGTTATTTTAACAATGGTTTATATGTCTCACAAAGTGAGTCATGATCATTAAGCATAATTTGTTCATTTACTGAACAGGAAAAAATACAAATTTCTAGGAGGCAACACACATGGAAGGTCAAATTGGAGTATTAGCAGCAGCAATAGCAATCGGTTTAGGAGCACTTGGAGCAGGTATTGGTAACGGATTAATCGTTTCAAAAACAATCGAGGGTATGGCTCGCCAACCTGAAGCACGTGGTTTATTACAAACAACAATGTATATCGGTGTAGCATTAGTTGAAGCACTTCCGATCATCGCAGTAGTTATCGCGTTTATCGTATTAAATAAATAAGTAATAGTTAACATGAAATGGCGAAGTTATCTTGAAGACTCTTCGTCATTCTCTTATGGATGTTTGACTTTTTAAACATGAAAATCCATCTTTTTAGATTCACATAAAGACTTGAAGCTCTTGAAGGGAGTGAAACAATCGTGTTTTTGGATTACCTCGTACTGAATGCCACTGAAGCTCATGTAGATAAATTGAACACTGGTGACATTTTTGCTACTTTAACCGTCTTCATCCTTTTAATGTTCCTATTGAAGAAATTCGCTTGGGGTCCATTGATGGGTATAATGAAACAACGTGAAGATTTAATTGCAAGTGAAATCGAAGCAGCTGAAACTACGCGCTTAGAATCACATCAATTATTAGAAGAACAACGTGCGTTATTAAAAGAAGCACGTACAGAAGCACAAGGGATTGTTGAAAACGCGAAGCATCAAGGTGACGCACAACGTGAAGAAATTATCACGACTGCACGCGCTGAAGCAACACGTTTGAAAGAATCAGCTGTTCGTGAGATTGAAACAGAAAAAGAAAAAGCGATTGCAGCAGTACGCGCAGAAGTCGTATCTCTATCTGTACTTGCGGCATCTAAAGTTCTTGGAAAGCAAATTTCTGAGGAAGATAACCGTGCGTTAATCGAAGAAACGATTGCGAAGGCAGGCGATGTAGTGTGAGTCAATCAACTGCAGCGAAACGATATGCTCTAGCATTATTTCAACTAGCACAACAACATAACCAATTAGCTCATGTAGAAGAAGATTTACGTGAAGTGAAAATGGTATTTAAAGAAAATAGTGAATTACAAGCTATGCTTGCTTCACCAAAACTTTCTTCAGACCGAAAGAAAGAATTAATTCGTGAGTTATTCGGCCAAGCTAATCCATTTGTAGTGAACACATTACAAGTATTAATAGACCGTAAACGAATCAACGAAGTAGTAGCAGTTGCTACTGAATTTGCAACACTTTCAAACGAAGCTCAAGGTATAGCTGACGCAAAAGTATTCTCAACACGTCCTTTAACGGATGATGAGCGTGCGGCGATTTCGTCTGCATTTGCACAAAAGATTGGGAAACAATCGTTACGTATAGAAAATGAAATCGATCCATCATTACTTGGTGGTATTCGCATTCAAATCGGCAATCGTATTTTCGATAGTAGCGTTAGCGCTAAGCTTGATCGCTTGAAGAAACAACTTATCGGTTAATAATAAGAATTGAAAGAGGTGACATACATGAGCATCAAAGCTGAAGAAATCAGCGTTCTAATTAAGAAGCAGATTGAAAATTATCAATCTGAAATGAAAGTWAGCGATGTAGGTACAGTTATCCAAATTGGTGATGGTATCGCTCGTGCTCATGGTCTCGACAACGTCATGGCTGGAGAGTTAATTGAATTCTCAACTGGTGTTATGGGTATGGCACAAAACTTAGAAGCTAATAACGTAGGTATCGTTATTCTAGGACCATATTCAGATATCAAAGAAGGCGATGAAGTACGTCGTACAGGCCGTATTATGGAAGTACCAGTTGGACATGAATTGATTGGCCGCGTTGTCAATCCACTTGGACAACCAGTTGATGGTTTAGGCCCAATCAACACTACTAAATCACGCCCAATCGAAAGCCCAGCACAAGGTGTTATGGCCCGTAAATCGGTTCATGAACCATTGCAAACTGGTATTAAAGCGATTGATGCATTAGTACCAATCGGTCGTGGTCAACGTGAGTTAATCATCGGTGACCGTCAAACAGGTAAAACATCTGTTGCAATCGATACAATTTTAAACCAAGCTGACCAAAACATGATTTGTATTTACGTAGCAATCGGTCAAAAAGAATCGACTGTTCGTAACGTAGTTGAAACGCTCCGTAAAAACGGCGCTTTAGAATACACAATCGTTGTTACTGCTTCAGCATCACAACCAGCTCCATTATTATACTTAGCTCCATACACAGGTATAACTATGGCTGAAGAGTTCATGTTCGAAGGCAAGCACGTATTGGTTGTTTATGATGATTTATCAAAACAAGCTGCTGCTTACCGCGAACTTTCATTATTACTTCGTCGTCCTCCAGGTCGTGAAGCATATCCAGGGGATGTATTCTACTTACATAGCCGTTTACTAGAGCGCGCTGCGAAGTTGAATGAAACACTTGGATCAGGTTCGATTACAGCTCTTCCATTCGTTGAAACACAAGCTGGAGATATCTCTGCTTATATTCCAACAAACGTAATTTCGATTACAGATGGACAGATCTTCTTACAATCTGACTTATTCTTCTCAGGTGTTCGTCCAGCAATCAACGCAGGTTTATCTGTATCTCGTGTTGGTGGATCAGCTCAAATTAAAGCAATGAAAAAAGTTGCGGGTACACTACGTCTTGACTTAGCTGCATTCCGTGAACTTGAAGCCTTTGCTCAATTTGGTTCTGACCTTGATAAAATTACACAAGGAAAACTTAACCGTGGAGCACGTACAGTAGAAGTATTGAAACAAGACTTGAATAAACCGATTAAGGTTGAAAAACAAGTTATTATTCTTTACGCTCTAACACGTGGCCACTTAGATGATATTGCAGTACAAGATATCGTACGTTTTGAGAACGAATTGTATAGCTGGTTAGATTCAAACCACACAAACGTTTTAGATCACATCCGTACTACAAAAGATCTTCCTGCTGACGAAGACTTAGTAAACGCAATCTCAGCGTTTAAAAAGACATTTGCAAAATCAGAGTAATCTTTTTGGATGAATAAAAAACGATAAGGTGGTGAAATACCAGTGGCATCATTACGCGACATTAAAAGCCGAATAACATCGACTAAGAAAACGAGCCAAATTACAAAAGCGATGCAAATGGTGTCGGCTTCGAAAATGAACCGTGCAGAATTGAATGCGAAATCATTCGTTCCGTATATGGCGAAAATTCAAGAAGTCGTAGGAGCAATTGCTTCAGGAACTAGTGACAGTGGACATTCAATGTTGAAGTCACGTCCTGTAGCGAAAACTGCTTACCTCGTCATCACTGCCGATCGTGGACTTGCAGGTGCATACAACAGTAACGTGTTACGTGCTGTAACGAATGCAATTCGCGAACGTCATACGTCAAATGACCAATTTGTAATCTTTGCAGTTGGACGTATCGGGAGTGATTTCTTCACGAAACGCGGCATTACAGTAATTGAAAGTGCGGTCGGTTTACCTGATCAGCCTTCATTTGCTGATATTAAGGAAATTGCGCGCAAGGCTGTTGGTATGTTCACAGAAGGTACGTATGATGAACTTTATATGTATTACAACCATTATGTTAGCGCCATTCAACAAGACGTTACAGAGAAAAAGGTGCTTCCGTTAACGGACATCACTCCATCAAGTGCAACAACATCATATGAATTCGAGCCTTCAGCCGATGCCATTCTTGAAGTGTTGCTTCCACAATATGCGGAAAGCTTGATCTATGGTGCTTTACTAGACGGCAAAGCAAGTGAACATGCTGCACGTATGACAGCAATGAAGAGCGCAACCGATAACGCAAGTGAATTAATTAGCTCATTAACATTACAATTTAACCGTGCTCGTCAAGCGGCGATTACTCAAGAAATCACAGAAATCGTTGGCGGCGTAGCGGCTCTAGAATAGAAGTAGTAAGTAAGACAGGAGGGAACAAGTATGAACAAAGGACACGTTCTTCAAGTAATGGGTCCAGTTGTTGACGTAAAGTTCAACAACGGCCAATTACCTTCAATCTATAATGCATTGACAGTTACGATTGAACGTCCGAACCAAGAACCAACAACTTTAACTCTTGAAGTTGCTTTGCACCTTGGTGACGACTCTGTACGTACAGTAGCTATGTCATCTACAGATGGCTTAAAGCGTGGTGCAGAAGTTACAGACGCTGGTACGGCAATTACCGTTCCAGTTGGTGACATCACTCTAGGTCGTGTATTCAACGTACTTGGTGAAATAATTGACTTAGGCGAAGAAATCCCAGTTGCAAATCGCCGTGATCCAATTCACCGTCTTGCACCAACATTTGAACATCTTTCAACTGAAGTTGAAATTCTTGAAACAGGTATCAAAGTAGTAGATTTATTAGCACCTTACATTAAAGGTGGTAAAATTGGTCTCTTCGGTGGCGCTGGTGTAGGTAAAACTGTACTTATCCAAGAATTAATTAACAACATCGCACAAGAGCACGGCGGTATCTCAGTATTCGCAGGTGTTGGAGAGCGTACGCGTGAAGGAAATGACTTATTCCACGAGATGAGCGATTCTGGCGTAATCAAGAAAACAGCAATGGTATTTGGTCAAATGAACGAGCCGCCTGGTGCACGTATGCGTGTTGCCTTGACTGGTTTGACAATGGCTGAGTATTTCCGTGATGATCAAGGTGCAGACGTACTTTTATTCATCGATAACATCTTCCGTTTCACTCAAGCAGGATCTGAAGTATCAGCCTTACTAGGTCGTATGCCATCAGCCGTTGGTTACCAACCAACACTTGCTACTGAAATGGGTCAATTACAAGAGCGAATCACGTCAACGAACAAAGGTTCAGTAACTTCAATTCAAGCGATTTACGTTCCTGCCGATGACTATACGGATCCAGCTCCTGCAACAACATTTGCTCACTTAGACGCAACAACAAACTTAGAGCGTAAACTTTCTGAAATGGGTATTTACCCAGCAGTAGATCCTTTGGCTTCAACTTCACGTGCATTGTCACCTGGAATTGTTGGCGAAGAACACTACTCAGTTGCTCGTCAAGTACAATCAACACTTCAACGCTACAAAGAACTTCAAGATATCATTGCGATTCTTGGTATGGATGAGTTATCTGATGAAGACAAGCAAACGGTTAACCGTGCACGTCGTATTCAGTTCTACTTATCTCAAAACTTCCACGTAGCGGAGCAATTCACAGGTCAAAAAGGTTCATACGTTCCTGTAAAAGAAACGATTCAAGGATTCAAACAAATTCTTGAAGGCAAATTTGACCACTTACCTGAAGATGCTTTCCGTTTAGTTGGACGTATTGAAGAAGTTATTGAAAAAGCGAAAAGCATGGGCGTTGAAGTTTAATTACAGGGACCAGGAGGGGAAAAAATGAAGACCATCAAAGTCAATATTGTCACTCCCGACGGCCCGGTATACGATTCTGAAGTCAACATGGTCATTGCCAACACGACATCTGGAGAAATTGGTGTTTTACCTGGACACATTCCAATGGTCGCTCCACTTAAAGTGGGAGCCATTCGATTGAAAAAAGACGGACAAACTGATATCGTCGCTTTAAGCGGAGGTTTCATCGAAGTCCGTCCTGACCAGGTATCGATCTTAGCTCAATCAGCTGAAGTATCATCTACCATTGATCTAGAACGAGCGAAGGAAGCAGTGAAACGTGCTGAAGAACGTCTGAACTTATCACAACAAGACGACGTCGATTTCAAACGCGCGGAACTATCTTTGAGACGCGCAATGAATCGTATCAACGTTTATGAGGGTAACATCTAAAAGAGATGACGAGTCGAGGAGAAACATTCTCTTCGACTCGTTTTTTTATGTCTTTTATAGCGACTTAATAGAATTTATTGTGTGTTGTCATTATGATATCAAGACGAAAGAGACATACTCGCGAAAACCTAAGTAAAGTCTCTTTTATTATAAAAACAACCAACTTTGTTGAAAGGAGTTCATACATATGTATAATGAAATCGGTCAACAAGCAATTCTAGGTGTTTTATCGCATGCATTTTTTATTGGAATAACATTCTTTGCATTAAGAGCAGTTATGTTAGAGAAAATTGTCAAAAAACATCATGTGTTTCAAGTTCAACTTCTATATATTCTTATAAGTATTGCCATAGGTACTACTGTATCCGACTTTTTCCTCTCAATGTCGAATTGGTCAAAACAATTACCGTACCTTTTTATGTAGTATTTGCTCTTTATGTCCATAAAGATGAAGATCGTTCATAGCTATGGCCATGGAGAGAAAATAATATTCCCCGGGAAATAAATTGTCGAAGGATGTTTGAAACTTTAAATATAGGGAAAAAATTAATAGATTCATTTAATATGAAAAAGAGTTTTGTTTTCACCGACACAAAGGCCTCGTTATGTACGTATCATATAAGACAGTTTCTTGTCGATTTTTATTATGAAAAATCAATGTATCGATACTTGTGTTAAACACAAAATGACTGTAATATTAATAATGTTTTATTCCTAATTTATGACATCATACGAGTTAAATCGACAGATAGATAAAAATCAAATCAATTTCGAAAACATGGAGGGTCAATCATTGGAAAAGATAGTTGTAAAAGGCGGCAACAAGTTAACAGGGAAAGTAAGAGTTGAAGGTGCTAAAAACGCGGTATTACCGGTTTTAGCTGGAGCTCTTTTAGCTACTAAAGGAAAAAATATTATTCGTGACGTAGCCAATTTAGCTGATGTTTATACGATTAATGAGGTTTTAAAAAGCTTAGGAGCTACGGTAGAATATTACCCAGAACGCAATGAAGTTATTATCGATTCATCTGAGACTTTATTAAGTGAAGCTCAATTTGAATATGTACGTAAAATGAGAGCATCTATATTAGTCATGGGTCCAATTTTAGCTCGTAATGGTTTTGCTCGAGTTGCGCTTCCTGGTGGTTGTGCAATAGGTTCACGACCAATCGATCAACATCTAAAAGGTTTTGAAGCAATGGGCGCTGAAATTTCATTTGGTCACGGATTCGTAGAGGCAAAAACTGAAGGTCGTCTAAAAGGTGCTAAAATCTATTTCGACTTCCCAAGCGTTGGTGCAACTGAAAACATTATGACGGCTGCAGCTTTAGCTGAAGGTACAACAATTATTGAAAATGCTGCAAAAGAACCAGAAATTGTTGATTTAGCAAACTTCATTAACGAAATGGGTGGACGTGTTATTGGTGCAGGTACCGACACAATTCGCATTGAAGGTGTTTTAGAGCTTGAAGGTACACTTCACCATATTATCCCTGACCGTATCGAAGCAGGTACATTTATGGTAGCTGCAGCAATTACACAAGGCGATATTACAATTGTAAACGCTGTTCCTGAACATATGACAGCGCTAATTGCTAAAATGGAAGAAATGGGCGTTCAAATCAATGAAGAAGAAGACGGACTTCGAATCCGTGCAACTAAAATATTGAAGTCTGTTGATATTAAAACAATGCCTCACCCAGGTTTCCCTACTGACATGCAATCGCAAATGATGGCATTAATGTTAACGGCAACTGGTAATGGTATGCTAACTGAAACTGTATTTGAAAATCGTTTTATGCACGTAGAAGAATTCCGCCGCATGAACGGTAATGTTAAAATCGAGGGCCGTTCTGTTATTATGGAAGGTCCATCTGATTTACAAGGTGCAGAAGTGGCAGCAACTGATTTACGTGCAGCTGCAGCATTAATTTTAGCTGGTCTAGCTTCTGAAGGTGTAACACGTGTCACTGAGCTTTATCACTTAGATCGCGGTTACGTGAACTTCCACTTAAAATTAGCTTCACTTGGTGCAGATATTGAACGAGTCCCATCTGAATCATCTGATGAAAAGACTATGCAAACAGTTTAATTCCCTTATCCTATACTATGCAAAAACCGACATCTTATACCCAGATGTCGGTTTTTTTTGTTGAATTTTGTTTAACAGTGACGCGGCCATATTAAAGATTGGAAGGATTTCCATGTTTATTCCCTGTAATTTTGGTTTTTTCCCGTTCTTGATTGCTTTATTCCCATTCAATGCTATGTATTCCTTTTCGATGCGCAACTGTTGAAACCTTTAGTTACAAACATGAAGACTGAAGCCACTTTTTACTTACGTTTCAGGCGAGCTTTGGAAAGCATAATGCTTCACCTTTACCTAGTCCAACCGAAGATGCCATTTCGGCGGTTATAGCAATTTCTTTATTTTGGAGAATGTAATTCATTAGTAGCCCGCGATAGTGAAAGTACCCTTTAATTTTTTCTATAAAGTGAGTGTTAACTCCTAAAAGTTTCGATTCATTAGTAAACCAGACAATCATAACTATGGACGTCTAGGTTCCAAGGAAGCGAAGGACGCACACCAACTGCAAGATGATCTGTGGGCGAGTGAAGAAGTCACAAGCCCACCCTCTTAGTTCTATAGAACATAGTACAACTGAGGAAGCGTCCGAAGTGATCTGGAAACCTTTTCGCATTAAAGTAATTGTTTCTGTCAGTCAAAATTTTTTCCCGTTATATAAGTGTCACTACTAACATTCAGTATTAAAAATAAATTAAGCAGAAAGAGGCCGAAATATCATCTTCGGCCGAATATTTACTGAAAGGTAACATTTATTCTTTAGTTAACCAAACCATAAAATCTTGGACCTAAAGTATAAGGGGGGCTAGGGCGATAAGATTTCTACTTCCCTATAAGTTGAAGCAGAAACATATATCCCGATTAACACTTTTCATATATTGCTCTCTCAATACATATATTCCTTCATGAGATACTTAGCCACTATAATCGTATGTCTCTCTTTATTTCTCTTGCCACTGCAGTTAATTAAGAAATTACCGCAACATGTAGAAGAGTCTCCGCCTGACGACGCAATTGCTTGTGAACCTGTCATGATTCGCGTGGAGGGGCTTGGTGAGCCGCTTCCAATAGAAGAATACATCAAAGGTGTCGTTCAAGCGGAAATGCCTTCTACGTTCAACCTAGAGGCTTTAAAAGCACAAGCAATTGCAGCACGAACATTTGCACTCAAGACAACTAATTTTGGAGCAACTGCAATTAAACCTACAACCTCACACCAGGCGTTCATTTCAGAAAGCGAACGCACACCTCCAGCAAACATCGTAAAAGCAATCGCAGAAACAGCCTCTCAAATTCTCACCTATAACAATGAGCTCATTACAGCCATGTTCTTCTCGACTAGTAATGGTAAGACGGAAAGTGCAGAAGGATATAGCGGGAACAAAATTCCTTATTTGATTTCGACCGAAAGTACAGGTGATATCACTTCGCCAAAGTTTAACCAAACTAAAACATTTACTCTTAAAGAATGGAATGACGCATTTGGCTTTAACTGGACGGCAGATCATTTCAATAAACTATCTTTAAAACCCAATGAATCACAGCGAATTCAACAAGTGACAACCGTAAAACACGAATGGACGGGCCGGGAAATTCGTGACATATTGGGGCTCCCATCAACAGATTTTGACATTGATGCATCTAATCCTAATATTATTGCTGTGTCAACGAAGGGATACGGGCACGGGGTGGGGATGAGTCAATACGGAGCAAACGCAATGGCGCAGGAGGGGCGCAAAGCGGAAGACATCTTAAAGCATTATTATCCAAAAACCGAAATAAAAAATTTCCAATCTATTCAATCAACATGTTTAAAACCTTAAATCGCTGACAACACTAGCAACAGAGGTGATGAATATGCGAGAGGAAAAATCTAATAATCCTTCTCTATCAAAAAAATCAAGTAAGAAACAAACATGGCTTTGGCCAGCTATTTACGTAGGATTTTCGCTATTATTTGTCGGCATGATTTGGGGTTATAATGCGTTTATCAGCACGGAGGATAATGTTGCAAAAGGTCCTGGAAAAGAAGCTGACGGTAGTGGAAAAGAAATTGTAGTAAATGCGCAAAAGGAATCCATGAAATTCCCGTTTGACGAAGCTATGCTTGACAAAATGACAATTTTAAATGATTTCTATGATGTGACAGCTTCTGACGAGTCACAAGAAAATTCCCTTCTTGTATTCAATCAAACGTATGAAACGAATAACGGAATCGCAATTGCAATTGATGGAGAGCCTTTTGAAGTCAAAGCTGCGATGACAGGGAAAGTAAAAGAAGTAAATCTCGATCCATTCCTTGGTGACGAAGTTGTACTTGAACATGAAGATGGTCTTGTAACTCGTTATCGCTCAGTTAAAGAAATTTTAGTCAAAGTGGGAGATGTTGTTCCACAAGGTCAACCGCTTGCGACTACAACTGAAAATGATTTCAATGCAGCAGCGGGTGTTCATTTACAATTCGAAGTTTTTGATAAAGGTGAAGCAGTTAACCCACGTACGTATTTAGCGTTCTAAGTCCCAAATTTAAAGCATACGTTAAAGGAAACGTTCGGTACGGAAGGATGCGGTCTTGCACGAACAGATCCGGAAACGTTGCCTAGAGCTTGGTGAATTGGTCCATGAGACGGGTTTAACAGTACGCGCGGTTGCAAAGAAATCGGGCTACTCGAAAAGTACGGTGCACAAAGATTTAACGGAACGCTTAAAACTAGTGAATGAAGCACTGGCCAAAGATGTTAGTGAAATCCTTGCTTATCATAAGTCAATCCGACATATTCGGGGCGGGGAAGCAACGAAGCAAATGTGGAAACAAAAGGAAGAAAAAAGCGAAAAAACGTTATGACGAAAGACTCGTCATAACGTTTTTTGTCTGTGAAAAAAGATGTAATTGATAGTGCTTTATGGTAGAATAGTCAGTTAGTAGAGACAAAAAAGAACGGTAAAATATTTAAGGAAACACGGGAAGGGGAAACAAGGTGTTCATGTTTGCTAAGGATATTGGAATTGATCTTGGAACGGCAAATGTTTTAATACATGTAAAAGGAAAAGGAATTGTATTAAACGAGCCGTCAGTTGTGGCAATGGATCGGAAAACAAAGCGAGTTTTAGCAGTAGGGGAAGAAGCAAGACAAATGGTAGGTCGTACTCCGGGAAATATTGTGGCTATTCGTCCACTTAAAGATGGAGTCATCGCTGATTTTGATGTGACTGAAGCTATGTTAAAACATTTTATCAATAAAATAGATGTCAAAGGATTTTTCTCGAAGCCTCGAATTTTAATTTGTTGTCCTACAAATATTACAAGTGTAGAGCAAAAAGCTATTCGGGAAGCTGCTGAAAAATCTGGAGGTAAGAAAGTTTATTTAGAAGAAGAACCAAAAGTAGCTGCAATTGGAGCGGGTATGGATATTTTCCAACCAAGTGGTAACATGGTAGTTGACATTGGTGGAGGAACAACTGATGTTGCGGTTCTTTCGATGGGTGATATTGTAACATCTGAGTCAATTAGAGTAGCTGGAGATGTATTCGATAATGATATTTTACAATACATAAAACGTGAATATAAACTATTAATTGGTGAACGCACCTCTGAAAATATAAAAATACAGATAGGTACAGTGTTTGTAGGAGGACGTAATGAAGAAATGGATATTCGTGGACGTGACATGTTAACAGGTCTACCACGTACCATTACAGTTCATTCTGAAGAAATCGAAACATGCTTACGCGAGTCAATTGCACTAATTATCCAAGCAGCGAAAAATGTGCTTGAAAAAACGCCACCTGAATTGTCCGCTGACATTATTGATCGCGGTGTAATTTTAACTGGCGGAGGTGCTTTAATGCATGGAATGGATTCCTTATTAGCAGATGCCCTTAAAGTACCAGTATTGATTGCCGAGCACCCAATGGATTGTGTAGCCATTGGGACAGGAATGCTGCTAAATAACATTGGTAAAGTATCAAAATGACTTTAAAAGGAACGGCAACTTAAGCACAATTGATAAGGAGAGCGACGCATGACTAATGGAGTAAAAGACGTTGAAGTAAAAGACGTAAAACAACAAGTGAATACCCAAGCACCTTCAATGCGGAAGCAGCATAAAGTTGAGAAAGCTGAAAAAGCTGGGACTAAGGAAAATAAGAAAACTTGGTGGGTTCAAATCCGTCTTTTCCCGATATGGCTTCGCATCATCCTAGTTGCAGCTCTTGTAGTTGGCGCAATTGCAGCCGGTTTAACAATTGGTTATGGATATGTCGGTGACGGTAATCCAAAAGATGCCTTGAAATGGGATACGTGGCAACACATTTTGGATATATTAAACGGTAAGTCCTAAATCTACAATCTTTTATGCATTCTTATGAAAAGAGGAAACTAACTTGATATTATCAGCACAGCAAATTCAAGAGATTTTACCACATCGCTACCCATTTTTACTCGTTGATCGAATTATTGAAATTGAAGACGGTAAACGAGCAGTTGGGTTAAAAAACGTTTCCATTAATGAGGATTTTTTCAACGGACATTTCCCAGGATATCCAGTAATGCCAGGTGTGTTAATTATCGAAGCATTAGCACAAGTAGGCGGAGTTGCTTTATTAAATAAAGAAGAGAACAAAGGTCGTCTTGCTTTCTTAACTGGCGTTGATAACTGCCGTTTTAAACGTCAAGTTGTGCCTGGGGATCAACTTCGATTAGAAGTCGAGTTTGTTAAAATACGCGGTGCAATGGGCAAAGGACATGCAATTGCGACTGTAGATGGAGAAATTGCTTGCGAAACAGATATTTTATTTGCTCTTGGACCCATTGTTGAAAAAACAACATAATAAAAACAGTGGCAAAGGGAATACTRATTTTTAACGTAATGTAATTTACTTTTGTTCAAAAAAAAATTATTACTTTATTATTATGCGTCTAAAGATAAGCAGCATACGCCACTATAAAAAAGAAAAATAAAAAGCATAAATAGTTCTTTCCTTTCTAGGGTAACCTACTGTGAATCACACGAAGTGTGGTGATCGATTATAGAAAGGAGGGAACTTTTTAATGTGGAAAAAGACAACGATTGTATTTGGTATGAGTGCTTTATTATTAGTTGGTTGTAATATGAGAGACAATAACAAGGATGTACCACCAGCAAATCAAACGCCAATGGAAGATGTACGTGAAGATACACAAGATGTAGTACCTGGTACCAATGACGGAAATAAAGTTGAACCAACGCAGGAAGACAAAAACTTAGACAATGATAAAGACATGATGAAAGACCCGAATACGAAAGAAGAGGAAATATTAGAAGATGACATGGACGCTCGTGACGCAGATAACAAAGATGAGTAATTACTTATTTTGCATTTAGACTTACCCTGACAGTGGAAGGGTTTGACCTAAGGCCTTGCTCTTATTGTAGAACGAACAGATAGAAAAAGACTCGGTAGCTGTAATTAAACAGTAGCCGAGTCTTTTTTTAATTGAGGTCGTTGTCGCATATCGTTTTCAAAGCGAGTTATAAGCTGTTCACCTGTTAATCCATCTTGGACAAGTTCTGTCAGCAATTGTACCGCATACTTACGACGGGTTCGTGTTAACGTCCCTTTAAATAACACAGAAACATAATCCCCGATTGTTTTAACAGCGTATACAGCTACTTCAAAGCCTGCTGGTTCATTTTCAGGATATGAAATGACGACTTTTACTTCCATCAATTCACCTGAATTCTTAAATTGTTCGAAAAATGTACTGTCTGTTTTATCGACATACATTTCCAAAATCCACGACCGGTGGCTGTTTTCTTGATTAATAATGATGCCATMTACGAGGGGAATCGAGATGGTTTGGCCCCCTTGAACAACTGTCATGGACAACATCTTAAACGTTTTCAATAAGCTCACAGCCTTTCCGCAAAAGTATAATTGAATCTAGTATAACACAGTGTTGAAAAATCTTCGGAAACAAGGCAAAACGGCATTTTGACTAAATGGGTTTCAGCCTACAGCCAATTAGGTTTGTGCGATTTTTGTAAAAATATAGAAGTCGTAAAATTGAATTTTCCCTTGCACAAAAGTGGTCAAAATGAATTTTTGTCGCTTTGCGCACAATTTAAGTCCTTTGTACAATAAATTCAATACCTAAGAAGGAGGTGAATAAATGAATCAAGTTGGGATGATTGGGAGAATGACAAAGAATCCGGTACTTCGTCATTTGTCAGAAGGCAGAGTGCAAGCAAGTTTTGTTTTAGCCATACAACGTACCTACAAAAATGCAAAAGGAGATGAAGCGGATTTCGTGCTATGCACCGTATGGGGGAAACTGGCCGAACACACAGTTAAATATTGTGGTAAAGGCTCTCTTGTTGGGATTAATGGGCATATCCATTCCAGATCCTATCAAAAAGAAGATGGCAATCGCATATTCGTAACAGAAGTAATCGTTGAAGAAGTCCAGTTTTTACAAACGAAACCTAGAATTGACGAATCCTCTGAGCACAAACATGTGAATAAAGAATCACAAGCAAAAGAAGATTTCATTTTCACTGAAAAAGAGCATAAAGAATTACCTGTTGTGTAGCTTCGATTTCTCGGTAGACCGCACCGATGGTTAGTACACAATTTTTGTCAAATCCAATAGAAAGGAATTCACCCAATATGAAAGCGATACCTGATCACCTTGTTCGAATGGAACTACATATGGAACAACTAATTCGTATGATTGCACATTTGAATGAGCGAATCCTTGTGCTTGAACATAAACTCAGCGAACCAAGCTTAAGAATAGTGGGGAAATAACGCTTTACTTGATAGACAAGAGAGGAAAACCGGTCGCGTGAAGCACGACCGGTCTTGTACATAGATTGATAGAAATGGTTTTCTTAAAGAATTCCGCAAGAATGTAGACGTGGCAAGAGCCACAAATTGAGATGCAATTGTGTCTCTCTACGGGAGGGAATCATTCACGAATAGAAAAGTGGCAGTTGACTAGATTCCTGCCATCATAATATGGCCTTCGCAAGAGTGCACTCCCAGATGAAGAGCAAATGAGTCTCTGTATTGAGGGAAATGTTCTGCAGTATGTGGTTTTTGGATTTATTCCCGTTCATTTTGATTTATTCCTGTTGTGGAAGTGTTTATTCCCATTGGCATAGCGTTTATTCCTTTTCAACTAGAGTTTATTCCCTTTCACCCAGTTTCACCCAAAAAAAATTCTGTAAAGGAAGTGTCGCGAACAAGAAAGAATTCCGCAAAAATGAGACGTGCCAGGAGCCACAAATTGAGATGCGATTGTGGCTCTCTACGGGAGGGAAGCACTACCACAGGC
>NZ_JBFUKT010000008.1:0-47083 GCF_056400705.1 Paenisporosarcina sp. P5_A11 | reverse complement strand
GTATTCAGTTGTCTTATGTCATTCTTCGAATTGAAAAATACGCCTTGAGAATCATCTTTTGAATTATATTCTCTTTGTTGTTCCTGCATGTAAATCCCTCCAATTTTTAATATACTTTTTTATTAAATGATCCATGGTCTAATTTTTCGCATACAAACGATTCTTATACTCTTGGCGACGACGATGGAGAATAGGCTCAGTGTAGCCACTTGGTTGATTTTTCCCTTGAAAAATAAGTTCACAGGCAGCTTGGAAAGCAATAGATCGTTCAAAATCTGAAGACATTGGGTGATACGCTGGGTCTTCACTGTTTTGTTCGTCCACGACTTTGGCCATTCTCTTTAATGTTTCCAATAGTTGATTTTCTGTGCAAATCCCGTGATGAAGCCAATTTGTCATATGCTGGCTTGAAATCCGTAGCGTTGCTCGATCTTCCATTAACCCTACGTTGTGAATATCAGGCACTTTTGAACAGCCAATGCCATGCTCAACCCAACGAACCACGTATCCCAGTAGTCCTTGCGCATTATTGTCGAGCTCTTGTTGGATATCACTTGTAGACCATTTTTCAGTGGATATTGGTAGTGTTAAGATTTCAGTACTTCTGTCTCGAGTTTCGTGTTTCAGAATTTCTTGCACTTTCAAAACAGACAATTGATGGTAATGAAGAGCATGTAAAGTTGCCGCTGTTGGGGATGGTACCCACGCTGTATTTCCGCCCGCTTTCAAATGACCTACTTTTTGCTCCATCATATCCTTCATACGATCCGGCATTGCCCACATACCTTTACCGATTTGAGCAAGACCAGGTAGACCACAAATTAATCCTGTATCAACATTTGATTTTTCATAGGCCTGAAGCCAATTTGAATGTTTCATTTCATTTTTACGAATGACAGGACCTGCTAGCATCGAGGTGTGGATTTCGTCACCTGTTCGGTCTAAAAAGCCTGTATTAATAAAAACAATCCTATCTTTTACTTCCCGAATACAATTTTCAAGATTAAGAGAAGTTCTTCGTTCTTCATCCATGACACCAATTTTCAATGTATAACGTTCTAGTCCAAGTATATCCTCCACTCGGTTAAACAACTCATTAGCAAAAGCTACTTCTACTGAACCATGCATTTTGGGTTTTACAATATATACAGAACCCTTCTTAGAGTTACGTATATTTCCTTTTCCTAAAAGGTCATGCTTTGCAAGTAAACTGGTCATTACTGTATCAATAATTCCTTCTGGTACTTCCTGATTATACTGGTCTATTATCATATTAGATGTCATTAAATGACCAACATTTCGTACAAGTAAAAGCGATCGACCTCGTAAAGTAAGCTCTTCTCCACTTACCGTTTGATATTTTCTGTCTCTGTTTAACGTTCTTACTACTTCATGTTGACCTTTTTTAAAAGTCGCCTTGAGAGTTCCTTTCATCAAACCAAGCCAATTTCGATAGACGACTACTTTGTCCTCTGCATCAACCGCAGTCACTGAATCCTCGCAATCCATAATCGTCGATAAAGCAGATTCAACAAGTAAGTCTTTTATTCCCGCTAAATCAGTCATGCCAATCGGATGATGTCGATCAAACTGAATTTCCACATGCAACCCATTGTTTTGAAGGAGAATCGCAGTTGGCGAGGAATGATCTCCAATGAATCCAATAAATTTCGACGGCTCACGCAAAACGGTCTGATTGCTTCCTTGAACGATGATAAGTTGATTTTGTTCAAATCGATATGCAGTCGCAAGAGCATGCGAGCCCAGTTCTAATGGTGCAATTTGATCTAAAAAATTTCGTGCATACTCAACAACCTTGTTCCCTCTTTGCGGATTGTAAGTCGTTCCTCTTTCAGTACCGTGATGTTCTTCGATTACATCTGTACCATAAAGTGCATCATATAAACTTCCCCATCGTGCATTTGCTGCATTAATTGCGTAACGAGCATTATTGACTGGTACGACTAGCTGTGGCCCTGGTTGAATGGCAACTTCATCATCTACATTTGAAGTTGTAATGCTAAAAGGTTTCGCTGTTGGTTCCCAGTAGCCAATGTCTTTTAAAAACGTTTCATATTTCACTCGATTTTCTGACCAGTTGTTCTGTTCATGCCACTGATCAATTATTTCTTGAAGCTGATTTCTTCGGCTTAACAAATCTCTATTTTTTGGAACCATTACTGAGATCAGTTGACTGAACCCTTTCCAAAAATCCTCACTTGAAACATCACTACCTGGTAAAGCTTCATCTTCAACAAATTGATACAGGTCATTGGCAATTTTCAAACCGTTAAGTTCAATCACTTAATCACCCTTCCGTTGTTATATAACAGATATTATATTGTATATTGTATTAGAACACAACGTTTTTTGTGTAGTTTTTTAAAAAATTTTTTTTTAAAAAAACCCTTATATTTTCTGGATTTATTACAGGATTCAAATTAACAAAATTCTCTTATGCAGAATAAAAAAATGAATTAAGTCCATCCTAAATCAATCATCAAAAAATGGAGGGATTTAAACTAATGAAAAAAATATGGATGTTACTGTCAGCTACTCTTCTATGTATTGCATTAACGGGATGTGGCAATAAAGATAATAATGATACCGCTACTAACACAGATAATAATGATACAGCCACTAACACAGATAATAATGGAGATGTAGCTGAAAAAGATAAGGATATCGCAACAGATGATAAGAATTTAGAACTTGCTCAAGATGCTTCGGCTAAGATTGATGAATTAGAAGAAGTGGATAGCTCCACTGTTATAGTTACAGAAAACAACGCCTATGTAGCAATTGTATTAAACAAAAACCCAGACGGATCAGAAATAGCAGAGGGTTCAAAAGAGCTCGAACAAATCGAAGATAAAATTGGAGAAAAAGTAAAAGAGGTAAACGCCAATGTTGATAACGTTTATGTTTCTATAAACCCTGATTTCGTCAGTCGTATGGACGAATATCGTAAGAAGGTTGAACAAGGTAAACCTGTAGAAGGATTATTTGAAGAATTTGGCGAACTAACTAAACGAATATTCCCTGACGCAAAATAATCACACAACGAAAAAACCTACAAATAATTGTAGGTTTTTTCTTCGTTATAATGTTGCTACCTAAGGGAAGTATTCTTCGGTAAGTGAACGAGTCGTTCTTTCATTTGATCTATTTGTTCTGAAAGGTTCACAAAATGGCTACATTATTCAAGTGTACCGAAATCAGTGAATGGGAAATATCGAAACTTAACTTCACCCACTACTTCATCTTCAGTAATACAACCGATGTCCCGGCTATCACTACTTTTCTTCCGATTATCCCCCATCACATATAAAGACCCTTCTGGAACCTTCACTTTAAGATCGTCCGTTAATTGCTCTTGAGTTGAAAGTAATTTTTTATTCGCTTTCAAGTAAGGTTCTTCATAAATAATATTATTAATATGTAACACATCATTTTTCACTTCGACGATATCTCCAGGGAGACCGATGACTCGTTTAATATAATCTTCGTTGGATACGGGAGAATGGAACACGATCATATCAAAACGATCTACCTTACTCATTTTGGAAACAATAACGCGATTATTATCTTCAAAAGTTGGTGTCATGGACTTCCCCTCCACCTTAACAGGGGTAACCATAAACTCACGACAAATAAAGACGATGGCTACACCTAATACAATCGCTTTAATCCAAGACCATATTTCTTTTTTAAGGCTTTCATTCATAAGAATTTCCCCTCAACTTAAACAACAAATTCTTGAATATCGTTTATTAAGCTTTTCAATACATCTATAGATTCGACCATATTGTGGTCGTACTCCAAACTATGGTTAACATTTGGAAGCAACGTTGCCCTAATATTTGGTTTGGCTTTCAATTCGTTAAATCTCTCTTTAACATAACAGCGGTCATTATCTCCAATAATACATAATCCTCGATTTTCACAATTAACCATTGCTGCGAAAACATCATCTCTGTGTAGTAATGGGGTTAACCAAATGGTATTAGCCTCTTTAAACATGTTCCGATCTATTATCGAACTCATTGCAATGGTTCCGAGTGACTTACCTACCAAATAAAATTTCTCATATGATGTGTCTTTCAAAGCCTCATCTAACACTGTTTTTATATCGAATTTAATAGCTTCACTTAGCTCCTCCATAGTGAATTCATCATAAACTTTATCGTTATATCGATAATTAACCTGAAGTACATCAAAAGCTTTATCTAAAAAAATCTTTTGTGAATAATGAAACGCAGGGCTTTGCACGGTATAAGCTGCGCCGGGTAAAAACACAACTAAATTCTTCGAGTCCACTTCTTTACTTACTAAAGTAAACGGAACAGACATATTTTTATATCCCTCAACGCTACCTTTGCTTTCTTTCATTGAAAACCCCTCCACTCACTTAATTATACATAATATCCCAATATTTTAATAGCAAAATAATGGATATATTTAGAATTATTTATTTTCACTTTTACTTTAATATTACTTATGTATAATTGTAATAAATTGGATGAAATAAGCAAGAATTAATTCTTGTTTTGGGAGAACAAAATAATAGCCACCCCCACATAGAAAAGGCGGCTGAAAATACCAAATTTCAGCCGCTCCAACCTTACATTCAATTTTCACTATTTAACCCATACGGACCCTAATGTAAAAGAAGCAAATTCAGGAGGCAATTAAATAGCTTGGAGATACAATTTCAAGGTCAATTTTGAAGCCCCTTAGCTTCTTTTTAATCTCATTCGTCTAAATAAAACATCTTTCCTGGATTCATCAAATTAAGAGGATCTAGTGTCTTTTTCAGCAGCTGCATTACCTGTAGTGATTTTCCATGTTCCATAGATTGATACTTCATTTTGCCTATACCAACACCATGTTCACCTGTACATGATCCACCCTTACTTAAGGCAAATTCTACGATGTGTCTGTTAAAACTCTCCGCTTTCTTCATTTCGTCCTCATCCTCTACATCTACCATTAAAAGAACGTGATAATTACCATCTCCAACATGTCCGACGATACCACCTGGTAACTCAGATTTTTCCATCTCGGATTTTGCAGACTCAATGCCGTTTGCTAACTCAGAAATTGGTAGGCACACATCTGTTACCATCAACTTTTTTCCTGGATGAGCTCGCATAACCGCATACGCTAAATTATGACGTGCTTCCCACAGTTGGTTTCGTGATTCCGAGTCTTTTTCGAATTCAAATTCACAGCACTTGTTATCAGCTAATATCTCTTTTGCAAACTCCATATCTTGCATTAAGCCTGCTTCATTGCCATGGAATTCTAAAAATAGTGTTGGTGCGACAAGATAGTCTGTCCCACTATAGATATTGACCATTGCAATAGAATGCTGGTCCACCAATTCAATACGTGCAACTTGAATGCCAGCAGAAAGAATACCGACTACTGACTCCACTGCTTGTTCAATGGTTTCGAAGGATGCCCTTGCAGCAACAGTCATTTCAGGAATCCCAAACACGCGTAAAGTTAGTTCTGTAAAACATCCTAAAGTCCCTTCTGACCCTACGAATAACCCGTTTAAGTTATATCCTGAAGATGACTTAGCTGCTAAATTCCCAGTATGGATGATGGTTCCATTAGCGAGGACGACTTCCAAATCTCTAACTTGATCACGCATCACGCCGTATCGTACAGACGTAGTTCCACTAGCATTTGTCGCCGCCATGCCACCTAGAGTTGCATCCGCTCCTGGATCAACTGAAAAGAATAAGCCATGTTTTTTCAGTTCTTGATTTAACTTGGAGCGAGTAACCCCTGGCTGAACCCTTACTAAAAAATCATTTGGAGAAACTTCTAGAATCTTATCCATTAAAGAGAAATCGACTGTGATTCCCCCACTATAAGGAATCACATGTCCTTCTAAGCTGGTCCCTAATCCAAAAGGAATAATAGGAACCTTGAATTTTTCGGAAATTTTCATAACATGACTAACTTCTTCAGCACTGACTGGGAAAACGACTGCATCTGGTAAAAACGGCTTATGGTAAGATTCGTCTTTACTATGCTGATCCAATATCACTTCATTTGTAGAAACCCTCTCAGGAGAAAGAAATTTTCTTAGTTCATCTAAATAACTCACTTTACTCCCCCACTCTTCATCCCTAATTTATCTATTCAAAAAGTCAGTAACAGCCCCTTTTGATGAACACGAAACATTGTGTGCATATTTCCCAAGCACACCTTTTTTATATAGTGGAGGGGCTACCCACTCTTTCGCTCTCTCTTCAAGTTCTGCATCCGATACATTCATGGAAATCTCTTGTTTATCAGAATCAATTGTGACGATATCGCCATCTTTCAATAACGCGATAGGTCCGCCAACTTGAGCTTCTGGCGCAATATGACCTACTACCAGTCCGTGCGTTCCACCAGAAAATCTACCATCAGTTATTAAGGCAACTTTTTCACCCATCCCTTTTCCTACAAGAATGGCGGAAATGGACAGCATTTCAGGCATTCCTGGCCCACCTTTTGGTCCTACGTAGCGGATGACTAACACATCCCCTTCGTTAATTTCATTGGCCATAACCGCAGCAGTTGCTTCTTTTTCTGTATTGAATACTCTAGCTGGTCCCGTATGTTGTTTTACTTTTACACCAGATACTTTTGCAACCGCGCCACTTGGAGATAAATTACCTTTTATCACAATCAGAGGTCCGTCTGCTCTGTATGGCTTATCAAACGGTAGAATGACTTGTTGTCCTTCTGTCAGGCTTGGTGCATCCTTTAAGTTTTCGGCCATTGTTTTTCCAGTAACAGTCATGCAATCACCGTGTAGATACCCAGCTTCCAACAACACTTTCATCACTGCTTGAACTCCGCCAGCCCTGTGCAAATCTTCCATGACGTATTTACCGCTTGGCTTCAAATCTGCAATATGAGGTATTTTCTTTTGAATACGGTTAAAATCATCGATGTCCAATTCTACTTCAATAGCGTGTGCGATGGACAGAAGAT
The DNA here is from genome assembly GCF_056400705.1 of Paenisporosarcina sp. P5_A11. Classification (NCBI taxonomy): domain Bacteria; kingdom Bacillati; phylum Bacillota; class Bacilli; order Caryophanales; family Caryophanaceae; genus Paenisporosarcina; species Paenisporosarcina sp. P5_A11. The sequence goes on along the minus strand of NZ_JBFUKT010000008.1, from coordinate 40,081 downwards.
GCAGAACCGCATTTGTTGATCCACCGAGAGCCATAACAACGGTAATCGCATTTTCAAAAGCTTCTTTTGTCATAATATCTTTCGGATAAATCTCTTTCTCTAGCAAGTTATAAACAGCGGCGCCGGCAGCTGCACAATCTTCTAATTTCAACTCCGACTCTGCAGGATTCGAAGAACTGCCCGGGAGACTAATACCCATTGCCTCAGCAGCCGATGCCATTGTATTTGCCGTATACATACCGCCGCACGAACCTGCTCCAGGACATGCATTACATTCTATTTTTCGAAGCGTATCATCATTTATGTCTCCATTATTGTGACGGCCTACGCCTTCAAAAACGGAGACGATATCAATATTTTGTCCATTATGTAATCCTGGAGAAATGGTTCCCCCATAAACAAATACGGACGGTACATCAGCATTCGCAATTGCAATTAAACAGCCTGGAATATTTTTATCACAGCCTCCAATTGCGACGAGCCCATCCAGACTTTCTGCTCCGACTACCGTTTCAATAGAATCTGCGATAACATCTCGACTAGGAAGCGAATAACGCATACCTTCTGTCCCCATCGAAATCCCATCCGATACCGTGATTGTATTAAAGATGAAAGGGACTCCTCCTGCTTCTCTAGCACCTTTTTTCGCACTGACTGCTAAATCATGAATATGTATATTGCACGGTGTTACTTCACTCCAAGTGCTAGCGACACCAATCATCGGTTTCTTAAAATCTTCATCTGTTACGCCAACTGCTCGCAACATGGCCCGATTTGGAGCCTTCATTGCCCCCTCACTAAATACCTTGCTATTAATCCTCAAATCCTTTTTCATTAAGCATCCTGTCCTTTCGTTTTTACCATTATACTGGTATTATTTCATAATTCAATGAATTCTATATTTTATATTCAAATAAATATTTATAAAAAAATAGTACTTTTCGGCTAATTTTAACCAATCTCTCTCCTTTAAACGACTTTTACTAATGATTAATAGGTTAATTTCTACATGTTTAATCAACAAAAGAATCCAGCAAACTATTGTCTACTGAATTCTGGAATTTTTTTTGTTAAATAATTCTGAAAAGATGTATAATACTGTTTATATTATTGTGGGTTATCTAGATCCCCGTAAATATAAAGCAAGGAGATGGAATTATGACGACTTACAATATCGACATTACTTTAAGCACAATGAAGAAGGAAAAACCGCAAGCGGATAAACTACAGTTTGGTAAAACTTTTACTGATCATATGTTTATAATGGATTATGCTTTAGGACATGGATGGCACGACGCTCGTATCATTCCATATCAAAGTCTTTCTTTAGATCCAGCTTCGATGATTTTCCACTACGGACAGTCCGTTTTCGAAGGTTTGAAGGCTTATTTGACAGAAAAAGATCAAGTGCTTTTATTTAGACCCGATCAAAACTTTAAGAGGTTTAATATTTCAAATGACCGTTTATGCATTCCCCATCTCGATGAAGACTTTGCATTAGAGGCACTTAAGCAACTCATCCAAATTGATCGTGAATGGATTCCTACAGCTGTAGGTACATCCTTATATATTCGACCATTTATTATTTCAACTGAACCCTATTTAGGAGTTGCACCTTCTACTAATTATCAATTTATTATCATTTTGTCTCCTGTAGGTTCTTATTACAAAGAGGGACTTGCACCTATTAAGATTTCTGTCGAAAGTGAATATGTTCGCGCCGTTGCTGGAGGCACTGGAACAGCAAAAACGGGTGGTAATTATGCTTCTAGTTTAAAAGCTCAGCAACAATCTGGTGACAAAGGCTATTCCCAAGTCCTATGGCTTGATGGTGTTAACCGTAAATATATTGAAGAAGTTGGCAGTATGAATATCTTCTTTAAAATTGATGGAGAAGTGGTTACTCCTATGGTAAACGGCAGCATTTTAGAAGGAATCACGCGTAAATCCATTCTTCAATTACTCCGATACTGGGATATACCAGTTTCAGAGCGTCTTATTTCAATTGATGAAATTAAACAAGCCTATGCTGATGGAAAACTTGAAGAAGCGTTTGGTACAGGTACCGCAGCAGTGATTGCACCCGTAGGCGAATTATTCTGGAACGATGAAAAAATGACAATTAACAATGGTCAAACTGGCCAAGTCTCACAAAAATTATATGACACGTTAACAGGTATTCAATCAGGTACACTTGAAGATCCATTTGGGTGGGTTGTAGAAGTACCTAGTGAGGTTGAATCTTTGCTCCATTCCAATGTAATCACTCGATAGTAAAGATAAAGGCTCTCTATTTCCAAATGGAAATGGAGAGCCTTTTAGTTTGGGATAAAGTAAGAATCGCATTACGACTTATCCAAATATGATACCTACTTTCATACTTAGATAAAAAAATCTAGCAACTGTTACGTTGCTAGATTCTTCATGTTCATTTATCCCGCCACTTTTTCAGTGAATTGGCTATTATATAGGTCTGCGTAAAAACCATCTTTCTCAATTAGTTCTGAGTGTGTACCTTGCTCAATCACTTGACCTTGATCCATTACAAGAATCAAATCAGCATCTTTGATGGTCGATAAACGATGGRCAATAACAAAACTAGTTCTTCCTTCCATTAAGCGATTCATCGCCTTCTGAATGAATACTTCCGTTCTTGTATCTACGCTAGACGTTGCTTCATCCAAAATCATAATTGGAGGATCTGCTAAAACCGCTCGAGCGATTGTCAGAAGCTGTTTTTGTCCTTGAGAAATATTAGAGGCTTCTTCGTTTAAGATTGTATCGTAACTATCTGGAAGAGTTCGAATGAAATGATCAGCATGAGCCGTGCGAGCAGCTTCGAAAATTTCTTCATCTGTTGCTCCATTTTTCCCATAGGCGATATTGTCTTTAATCGTGCCATTAAAGAGCCAAGTATCTTGAAKTACCATTCCAAAATTCTTTCGAAGATCGCTTCGAGACATATCTCGTGTATCTAGATCATCAATCTTAATTTTCCCTCCATTTAGTTCATAGAATCTCATCAACAAGTTGATCATAGTCGTTTTACCTGCGCCAGTGGGACCAACTATTGCGACCGTCTGTCCAGGTAAGACATTTATGTTCATATTTTGTATCAACAGATTTTCTTCATAGCCAAAGTCTACTTGTTCGAAAGTGACCGTACCTACTGCTCTATTTAAACTAACTGAGGTATTTTCTTTCATTTCCTCTTCTTCATCAAGTAGTTCAAAGACACGTTCTGCTGCTGCAACTGTTGACTGAATAATATTAGCGATATTCGCAGTTTGTGTAATTGGTTGAGTGAATTGTTTTGAATACGTGATAAATGCTTGAATATCACCTATTGAGATAGCGCGTTGCGTTACTAATATTCCTCCAACAACACTAATCAGAACATAGCTCAAATTCCCGATAAAGAACATCATCGGCATGATGATTCCCGAAATAAACTGAGCTTTCGTACCAGCATCATACAATTCTTCATTAACCACATCAAACTGAGCGCCAGATTTTTTCTCATGTCCAAAGGCTTTTACAATCTGATGACCTGTATACATTTCTTCAATGTGCCCATTTAACTCGCCCAATGTTCTTTGTTGATCAGCGAAATGTTTTTGAGATCTTTTTAAAATGGGTCCAATAGCAAAAATTGAAACGGGTAAGCTCACAATTGAGATTAGCGTCAATATTGGGCTAATAGAAAGCATCATAATGATGATTCCTACAATTGTAATGATGGATGTGATGAACTGCGTTAAGCTTTGTTGAAGCGTACTACCAATTGTATCGATGTCATTGGTCATCCTGCTAAGTGTATCCCCATTTGAACGACCATCAAAAAATTTCAAAGGCAATTTCTCAAGCTTTTGATTTACATCTTCTCGTAAATCGAACACTGTATCTTGTGCAACACTAGACATAATATATTGTTGGATATAACTGAAAAGACTGCTTAAGACATACAGTCCTGCAAGTAATAGAAGGATTTGCCCAATTTTATCAAAGTCAATGGCAGCTCCAGGTACTCCTGAAAATTTCCCGTATGCTCCTTCAAATAACTCTGTAATGGCATTTCCCATAATTTTTGGACCAACTATCGTAAAAATAGTACTTAAGATTGCTGCAAAAAACACAGCGATTAATTGGTTCCTGCGTGGTTTTAAATAGGATAAAAGGCGTTTCAAAGTTCCTTTGAAATCTTTCGCTTTTTGTCCCATCATCATCATGTTACCGCCACCTGGCCCCATCTGCCCAGCATTTTGAGGTGGTTTCTTTTTCTTACTCATGCGATTTCCTCCTCTGAAAGCTGTGATAGGGCGATTTCACGGTATACATCATTAGACTTAAGTAACTCTTGGTGTGTACCCATACCTACAATTTCCCCTTCGTCTAATACGATGATTCTGTCAGCGTCTACAACCGTACTCACACGTTGTGCCACGAGTAAAACAGTCGCATTTTTTGTTTCAGCTTTTAGTGCTGCACGAAGCTTAGCATCTGTCTTGAAATCAAGAGCAGAAAAACTATCATCAAAAATATACACATCAGGCTTTCGAATGAGTGCTCGCGCTATCGAAAGACGTTGTTTTTGCCCTCCAGATAAGTTCGAGCCACCTTGTTCGATTTCAGAATTATAGCCGTCCGTCATTCTATCAATAAAATCTTCTGCTTGAGCAGTACGAGCCGCATGTTCAATTTCACTTTGGGAAGCATCTTGCTTTCCAAAAAGAATATTTTCAGCAATGGTTCCTGTGAAAAGTATGGATTTTTGTGGTACAAAGCCAAGCTTTGAACGAACTTCATCTGCAGGCATTTTACGAATATCAACGCCATTAACACGAATAACACCACTTGAAATATCATAAAAGCGAGGTATCAAATTGACCAGTGTAGATTTCCCAGATCCTGTTCCACCAATAATCGCCGTGATTTCTCCAGGCCTTGCTTTAAAACTAATATCGGATAATGCAGGTTTTTCTGCTCCAGGATAACTAAACGAGACATTTTCAAACTCAAGCGTACCTTGTTCAATATTTGCCTTTTCCGTACCTTCGTCTTGAAATGATGGTTTCATTTCAAGTACTTCATTTATCCGTTTTGCCGAAACGGCTGCACGTGGAACCATCACGAACATCATAGAGGCCATTACAAGAGCAAACATGATTTGCATAACATATTGGATAAAAGCCATTAAGTCACCAATCTGCATGCCTCCGTTATTAATTCGGATACCTCCGAACCAAATAATGCCGACAACCGTCAAGTTCATGACGAGCATCATGACAGGCATTAAAAATGCCATAATTTTATTTACTTTGATCGAGACATCTGTTAATTCTCTATTCGCTTGTTTAAGTCGCACTTTCTCTTCATCTTCACGGTTGAATGCACGAACAACTCGAATTCCTGTAAGATTTTCACGTAGTACAAGATTTAACCGGTCCAATTTGTTTTGAACCGTTTGGAAAAGAGGAACCCCTTTTTTTAGGATTAGTAATATGGTACCAATCAGTATTGGCATCGTAAGGAAAATAACAAGAGATAGTTTGGCATCTTTCGATAGCGCCATGATGAGTCCACCCACTAACATGATAGGTGCGCTAACAACCATACGGAGCATCATAATAACCACTTGTTGAACTTGAGTAATGTCATTAGTAGTCCGTGTAATGAGTGAAGCCGTTCCAACTTCATCAAATTCTTGTAATGAAAACTTCCCTACATGGTTAAAGACTTTTCTACGAATATCGCGTCCAAGGCCCATCGCAGCTTTAGAAGAATAATAGCTGGCAATAATGGAGGCAATCGCGCCAATTACTGAAATCAACAACATAAATCCGCCAAGCTTCCAAATATATGGGACGTCTCCTTTTACAACACCCTTGTCAATAATGTCAGCCATTAGAGTAGGTAGAAAAAGATCAGCCATCGATTGAATAAAAACAAGGCCAATAACTGCTAAAACAAACCACTTATAAACAGATAGGTTTTTCAGTAACTTAATCATTTCATACACTCTCCTATTTCTTGAGCTTCTGTCTCCAAAAAAGTTGTAATTTGAAGATGTCCTCTAAGCAGTTCATCATATTGGCTTTCACTCATGTCTTCAACTACAGATTGAAATACTTGATGAATACCACCTTCTTGCAGATAAATATCTTTTATAAGTGCATCGCCTTTTTCAGTAATTGACAACATGATTTCCCGACGATTGCCTTCTACTTGTTGACGATTAATAATGCCTTCACGAACGAGTCCATCAACCGCTTGGCTAAGGGTACTTTTGGGAAGAAAGGTTACTTCTCCAACATTTTTTTGGATCATTTCCTTATTAAGTTTCATTGCCATCAAAATGGAATACTGTGGAACAGATAAACCATTTTCGACCGCGGACTTTTGAGCGAGTTTAATTAAATTCTTTTGCACGTTCCAAAATGAATGTAATAGTTGTATTGATTTCAACATCTTTTCATTTTCCAATTGCACATCACCGTTTCTTCGTATTAGAACAGTTCTATATTGAACAGTTCCAGCTGAACCTATTTAAAATACAACTTTTCCCCTTCTTTGTCAATCTGGTATTTTGTTGCATAAAAAAAGCATCCATTTCGGATGCTCATTTCTTACTATAGGAAATTTCTTATGAGGGTGAAGGTGGCGTTTCGGTTGCCCCATTATCATAAGCAACAAGTGTAACTCCAATCTTAACTTCAAGTTCACTAATTTCTTGTAATTGTTCACGGTCAAGTTGTGCTAATTTATTTTCATCCATGCTATCAGACATCCTTTCTATAAAGGTTAATATGCCCAGCAGGTAAATGAATATACAAAATTGCATCGTTCAAAACTAGTATTTTTATATCTTCACTTTCTTGATATCACGCACAAAAAGTCACCATTACTTATACATCAAATATTCTTTCCGGACCTCTTTAAATTCATCCTGCTCATTCTGATACTCATACATGATTTCCGCAACAGATGCTCCTTCTAGAATCATAGGTCTGACCCAATCGTTGCCAATCAACAAGCTGAAGTTGTTCGCAGCCAAGAATTGAAAGTCGTTCGGATACATGTCATGAATCGTTTTAATAATGTGAAGACCAGTTGGAACCGCATTAAATTCTTCCCGATCTGTTACATAAACTTCTACCCCATGACTGAGTTTTCCAGTATGCTTTGAGAAAGTTGGCGTAAAGGAAGCTGCTCTGAATTTCACACCAGGCAGGCTGAGTGAGTTCAGTTTTTCTGCAAGGTTTGCACTGTTGATGTATGGTGCACCAATCAGTTCAAACGGTTTGGTTGTTCCTCTTCCTTCTGACACATTCGTCCCTTCAATTAATCCTGTTGCCGGATAGACAAATGTTGTTGAAACCGTCGGCATGTTTGGTGATGCCAGCACAAATGGTAGGCCTGTATCATCATAATCCATGGAACGCTTCCAGCCTTTCATTTTAACCACAGTCAAATCTGCTCCAATTTCAAATTCCTCATTGAAGAACGAAGCAATCTCTCCTACTGTCATACCATGTTTAAGCGGAATCGGGTACAATCCGACAAAGGATGAAAATTCAGGCTCAAGCACTGGTCCGTCTACTGACAGTCCCCCCTGCGGATTTGGACGGTCAAGCACGATAAATGGAATGTCATTTTCTTGTGCTGCTTCCATTGCATATGCCATTGTATAGATGTACGTGTAATAGCGTGTGCCGACGTCCTGGATATCAAATAATAGAACGTCTACATTTTCAAGCATTTCAGGTGTTGGTTTTTTCGTTTTTCCGTATAAGCTGTATACAGGCAAGCCTGTTTTTTCATCGATATAAAATCCAACGCTTGATCCTGCCTGCGCATCTCCGCGAACTCCATGCTCAGGGCCATATAAAGCAGTTAGTTCAATATCCGGATCATCATTCAGCAGGTCGACTATACTATTTAACTCCGAGTCAATGCCTGTTGGATTTGTAATTAAACCCACTTTCTTACCTTTTAAAAGCTCTTTCTGATCTTTTAAAAGAACCTCAACTCCAGGCGACACCGTATTCTTTTTCTTATCCTTGTGTGCTGAAATATCTTTTGCTGCTGGGATTGCGGTTAAAGCAAGCATTAGAATCAAAATAATAAATAGAATTCGTTTCATGATAACTCCTCCCCTTCAGATTATTTAAGCTGCTTGCCGGAACGGATATCTAAACCATGGCCGAATTTATAAAGAATTTCTTCCGGATGTGTAACTGATGGAATGTCTACCGGTAATTTGCCTTTTGGCTTTGATTCTCCAAAGATTGTTTTAATGCCAGCCGGTATATTCGGCTGTCTGTAGGCACCGTTTGAATAGCCTTTAAATCCGTAAACAGCAAGGACAGCCTTTGCTTCCTCAAAATTTGCAGCATCATAAGGATTGCGCAAGCTCATTAATACAAACTCTTTATTTTTGGCTTCTGCGTCTTTCATAACAGCTCTCGGGAAGGTAGTTGCCCATTTGCTTGAGTCCTGAACGCTGTCATCAATCACACCATCATTAACCGCTGGATCGTTTTTTACGACATACGAACCAGTGATAACATAATCAGCTTCATCAATCATAGCAGCCACTTCTTCATTAAATGATTTTCCTGAAAAAGCATATCCCGTGACCTTGACTGCTTTTTTCTTGCCCTTTAATTCCTGAATGCTTCTTGTCATTGCTTCTACTTGATCAGCGAATGGAGCAAGGACAAGGACTTTGTCATTTTTCTTCGGTTTAAAAGGCAATGTTTTATCTTCATTTTTCAAAAGAGTAACAGCATCTTCAGCCATTTTCTTTTCTTTTTTCAAATGATCTTGATTTCCAACAACGTTTAAAGCATTTCCAACTTTTTCATCGATTGGTGTGTTGTCTGGAGTTAAAATTCCACGCTTCTCTTTTAGCTCTAGAATTCTTTGAACTGAATTATTTACTTGTTCGATTGGAAGATCACCTATTTCTATTGCTTCCTTAACAGCATTAAAAACAGAGCTTAAATTCCCCTCCATTTGGAGTGAGTTGACCTGAGCAGGCATTAACGCAATATCAACGCCTGATTTTAAGGCTAAAACAACAGCTTCTTCTTGTCCAAAATTATCCGCAATAGCTTTCATGTTAAGCGCATCTGTAACGATAACACCTTTAAATCCCATTTCCTCACGGAGAAGGCCTGTTAGCACTTTTTTTGAAAGAGTGGCTGGAACCATAATTTCCTGACCATCTTTTTTGCTGGTATAAGTTGTATCATCAAAGGCAGGGAACTGGACATGAGCTGTCATGACCATATCTACGCCTTCATCGATTGCTTTTTGGAAAGGAACAAGCTCGACCAAACGCAATCTTTCCTTATCATGAGACACTAAAGGCAAACCATAATGACTGTCTACTGCTGTATCACCATGTCCTGGGAAATGCTTAGTTGTTGCAGCCATATTCTGACTTTGGAGACCTTTGATTGTCTGGATCCCAAGCTTTGAAACAAGCTCAGGATTTGAGCTGAATGAACGGACACCGATTACAGGATTTCCTGGATTATTATTTACATCAAGAGCTGGACCGAAGTTTACACTAACGCCGAGAGATGATAATTCTTTGCCGATGATCTCGCCAGTCTGATAAGCATACTTTTTACTTCTTGCTGCACCAAGCGCCATATTGCCCGGCAAGTTTGTCCCTGTTTGCAGGCGTGTAACGATACCACCTTCTTGATCAATGGTGATGAAAAGCGGAAGTTCTGGGCTCGCCTTTTGCAGACCATCTGTCAATCGGGCAGTTTGCTCCGTCCCCACAACATTTTCGGCAAATAGAATGACGCCACCTAAATGATATTTTTTAATGATGCTTCCCACTTCATCATTCATCACTGTAAAGCCAGTTGCTTTGCTTTCCCCTTGCTTTTGCCAGTTCCGAAAATCCGGCATAAGCATTTGACCGACTTTTTCATCGACTGACATGCCCTCAACAATTGCTTTCACATCTGTTTCAGCTGAAACCTTAGCAGGTTTGCTACCTGCTAATACGGAAACTGACAGTACTGCAGCTAAGGTAGCACATACCCATTTCTTTTTAATCATCACCATCTTCTCATCCCCCTCTACTTATTTTGATTCTAAAGCTTCGTAAACAGCTGTTACTACACTTCCATAGCTTCCAGTTGTAAAAAGATCCCCGAAAAATTGATTGGAGTTAACCGCAGGATTCACAAGCGGCGAATGCTTTTTATTAGTCAGCAAGATAATTCCCAAGTCTTTTTCAGGATCAATGATTGTCACTGTTCCCGTCCAGCCAGTATGACCGTATGCGCTGTCGCTTGCATAAGGACTGAACATCCATTCCATACTGTCATTGCCATTTCGTCTCCAGCCAAGCCCGTAAGTGGAATTCATATCTGAAGGTGCAACGAATTCATCGATTGTTTCTTGATCAAACAATGTATGATTTCCATAGCCTCCACCGTTTAACATCACCTGAAGAAGGACAGCGAGATCACTTGTAGTCGAGAACAGACCGGCATGACCTGAAACACCTTCCATCGAATAAAAAGCCTTTTCATCATGAACTTCCCCTTGAAGCGTATACTTTCTAATATTTGGGAAGTCAATGACTCCGTCACGTGTATTTCCAAGCAATTCTGTTGCTGCGATATCCTTTTGCTTAAAGCCTTTTTGAAGCGGATTATATACGGTATCTTTTAATTTCAAAGGCTTGTACATCTCATTTTCAACGTACTCGTCCAGCTTTTTACCTGTGATTTTTTCTATAATTGTACCCAGCAGCATATAGTCGACATCACTGTAAACATTTTGCGTTCCAGGTACATAAGTGAGTGGAGTTTTATTAATGAATTCAATCGTTTTCTCACGCTCCTGTGAGTAAAGCTCTTTTGACACCTTAGGGTTATGATATTGCGGATCTGGTTTAAAACCTGCTGTGTGATGAAGCACATCGATAATCTTCATAGTATCTTTTCCTTTGATTACATCTAACTCTGTGTCTTTAAACTCAGGAATGTATTCCTGAACTCTTGCATGCACATCAAGCTTGCCTTCGCTAACTAATTTTTGAAGAGCAAAATTTACTGCATACATTTTGGTATTTGAAGCAAGATCAAACAGGGTATCGTTTTCCATCTCCAAAAAATTCTTAAGTGGTGTATGTCCATCAAACTTCTTTTTGTAGCCGTAACTTTCATTTTTAACGATTTTCCCATCTTTTATGACAATTAAAGCAGCACCCGGAAAACCTGCTGCCACTTCTTTTTCAATTAATTGATCCACTTTTTCAAGCTTCTCTGAGGAAAAGCCGACATCTTCTGGTTTTTTCACTTTTGTTAACACCGGATATTGAAAGGACTCCTTTTTCGCTGCTTGAGGACTTTCATTTGTTTGAGCAAAGGATGCGGAAGGTATAAATAACGAGAGTGCCAGAACAGAAATTAGTGTACAATTTGTCCATTTTTTCATCTTGTTTCTCCTTCGAATTCGTATTTTACTCTCTCTTTAACCAGTGAGAATGTGATCAGCAGTTGCAACTCTTCTGCTGAAACGTGTCCAGTGACATCCACCGAATAACTGCTTCTAGACTTTATTAAACATCACCTCACTCCACTTTTAGTTAACCTTATTTGGTTGATTCTGACTGAAAGCAGTTTACATAACCAATGATATTATTTAAATAGTCAGACTACTATAGAGTGAGGACCATATTTACATCTTAATTATTTGCATTTTTTGTCCTATAATACAAAAAACACCCTTAAAATCAGGGTGCCGACTTACTTTTTTGCTAAAATGCTAAACGCTGTGTACATCATCGTTAAATCGTTCTTATTATTTAAATCTATCCCAAGCATCATTTCAATCTTATTTAAACGATATTTTAATGTGTTTTTATGTATATGTAATTCTTCAGCGATTTCTTGAAGAGCACCTTTCTTATGAAGCCATACTTCAAGACTGTGCATTAATTCTTCTTCTGCAAGAAGTGGAGCAATCGTGCGTCTTAAAAATTCCTCGCGAATCTCTTTCGGAATTGAATGATAGAGTAATTCGAGTTTTAAATCTTCCTCGAAAATAATATTTCCTTTTCTCGCAGAAACATCGACTGCCATTTCAGCTTGTGATAATGATTCAGGCAGCTGGTAAAAAGATTTTATTTCTCCAACTCCGATATTTACTTTTTGTTTAGTTATTCTCAGAATTTTCGATGATAAACTTTCTAATCCTATTTGTAATTGTTCTTTGGAAATATTGGGGATTAACAGAACAAGTTTTTCCATTCCCCAACGTACGATTTTTAAATTAGGGTGGATGGTTTGAATATGTAACAAGTTCTCAATATCCGTAATTTCAAACTGTTTAAAAGATTGAATGACAGCTACACGCGTGTAAATTGATGTATCAATATCCAATAATGTGGCTCGTTTTTCTATCGAATCAATACTAGCTTCTGTCATAAATAAATCAAAAACAAATAATTCAATTTCACGAATAACACGTTCTCTTTGTTCGCGCATAATAAACTCTGTAACAAAAAGCTCCGATACTTTACTAACTAACTTCGCATACTTTTCAATCTCCAATGGTTTCCCCGTAATCCCTATAACTCCAATAGCCTTATCTGAAATGACAATCGGCAAAACAATTCCTGGTCTTACTCCTTGAAGTTCGTCACACATCTCTTTCGTTATATGAAGTTCCTTTCTATTTTCCATCGAAATAAACGCACCTTCATGATACGAATTTAAACGTGATGGATCCTTACTTGCAATCACAATCCCATTTTTATCAGTAACAATTACGCTCTGCTCAATTAAACTTGCAAGCTCAATCACGATTTGTTTCCCCAGTACTTGTAAATCATACAAAATCTCACCCCCGTGAATGCTTTAATAACAGAAATAGTTCGCCTGAAATACTTTTTTTGAAAGAATTCAGGCAAACTATTTAACTAAATTTTCTTCTCCTTTAATTCATCCTCAGCAAGGCCTGCTCCGATCATTGAATAGCAGCTTTTTCGGCTACTCCAGTTAGGAAATACATATTTAACAAGTTAAATCTTTCCATAATTAAAACACCCAATTAATAAATCATCAATAGTTCTTTGAATCTATAAAATATTTAGTTAATTTGATGGATGTTTTAGGAGCAGAGTAGTGTTCTACATAGAAACATACAAAAAAAGACCTTTCAAAAGTTCAATTGAACTCTCGAAAGGTCTATTATTTTACAAATATTTTCATTTCACAAACCGATAGTTGTTATTTCCAATTCGTATGGAAAGAACCTTCAATATCAGTGCGCTCATATGTATGCGCTCCGAAATAATCACGTTGTGCTTGTAATAGATTCGCACTAGAATCACCTGTACGATAACTATCATAGTAAGTTAATGCAGCACTTAATCCTGGAGACGACAAACCAGAGATCATGCTTTCTGCTACGACTTTTCTCATTCCTAGCTGATACTCCTTCGTTTTTTCAACAAAGGTTGGAGCAATCAATAAATTAGCGATTTTTTCTTGTGCTTCATACGCTTCACTAATAGTGTTTAAGAACTCCGCTCGAATAATACAGCCTCCACGGAAAATAAGCGCGATATCTTGTAACGGCAAATTCCATCCATTAAGTTCAGAAGTAATTTTATATTGAGTAAACCCTTGAGCATATGCACAAATTTTACCCATGTATAATCCTTGGCGGACATACTCAATCCACAACTCACGATCTAAGTCCTCAAGTTGAGCCTCTGGTCCTGCAAGTATTGTTGATGCATGAACTCGCTCGTCTTTAACAGAAGAAATGTTACGAGCAAATAACGATTCGGTAATAATAGATACGGGGATTCCATTATCGATTGCTTGAATGCTTGTCCATTTACCTGTCCCGTTTTGACCCGTTTTATCAAGAATTACGTCAACAAGTGGTTGGCCTGTTTTGTCATCCATTTTTCTTAAAATGTCCGCAGTGATTTCAATTAAATAACTTTTCAGTTCCCCTTGATTCCAAGTTTCAAAGATATCAGCAATTTCATGTAACGGCAGATGAAGTCTGTTTCTTAAAAAAGTATAGGCTTCAGCAATAAGTTGCATATCGGCATATTCAATTCCGTTATGCACCATTTTCACAAAATGACCTGCTCCTTTAGGACCCATGTATGCACAGCAAGGGGTTCCCTCAACTTGAGCAGCAATCTTCGTGAAAATAGGTGCCACTTTGTCATATACTTCTTTTTCTCCACCGATCATGATGGAAGGACCTTTCAAAGCTCCTTCTTCTCCACCAGAAACACCGATACCTAAATAATCGATTCCTTGCGCTTTTAATTCTTCAAATCGACGGGCAGTGTCTTGATAATTTGAATTCCCACCGTCCATGATAATATCGCCTGACTCAAGATAAGGAACGAGTGATTGAATAACTGCATCTACCACTGGACCTGCTGTGACCATGACAAAGATTTTTCGTGGTGATGGTAAAGACTGCACAAATTCTTCAAGTGTATAGTAAGGATACATTTCTTCGTATTCATTTTTTTGCATAAGTAAGTCAGTTAAATCTCTCGTGTAATTATAGACCGAAACTTTTTCACCTTTACTCGCCATGTTTAAAGCAATACTACTACCCATGACACCTAAACCCATAACACCAATTGTATTACTCATATTAGTTCAAACTCCTTTTTATACGAATAAACTTAATAATAGAATAAACCCTAATCCAGATATGGAAATAATCGTTTCAAGTAATGTCCATGTTGCAAATGTTTCTTTCATCGTTAAACCGAAAAACTCTTTAAACATCCAGAAGCCTGCATCATTTACATGTGAAGCAATTAAACTTCCTGCTCCTGTTGCCAGTACGACTAAGGCTAGGTTAACATCTGTTGCACCTAACAAAGGTATAACCAAACCAGCTGTAGTTAATGCAGCAACTGTAGCCGAACCTAAAGCGATACGTAATATAGCGGCGATCGTCCAAGCAAGTAGGATAGGTGATAGTGTCGTGCCGCTGAATAATTCGGCAACGTAGTCACCAACTCCACCATCAATTAGTACTTGTTTGAAAGCCCCACCACCACCGATAATCAGTAGCATCATTCCAATACTCGCTATTGCTTTCGAACATGTATTCATAACTGTTTTCATTGGAATATTTCTAGCTAGACCCATTGTATATATAGCAAGCAGTAAAGATAACAACATAGCAGTTGAAGCATTACCTACAAAACGAACAACTTCGAAAAAAACATTATCATTTAAAGCATTTGTTTTTTGAATCATTGTAATAATTGTCGCTATCGCCATTAAAATAACTGGGAACATAGCTGTAAATACACTGATACCAAAACCAGGTGTATCTTCAATTTTAAACGTTTTTTGTTCACCTAAAGATGCAATGTCTCCTGTACGAGTGAATGAATCAGGTACAAGTTTTTTAGCAAGTTTCGTAAACAAAGGACCCGCTATGATAACAGTTGGAATAGCAATAATAAATCCGTAAAGTAATACTTCCCCAATATTAGCCCCGTACTCTCCAGCTATTACTGTAGGACCCGGGTGAGGTGGTAAGAAACCATGTGTCACTGACAGTGCAGCAGCCATTGGAATTCCTAAGTATAGTATAGAAACTCGTAATTGTTTTGAAATCGAAAATACAATCGGAATTAATAATACTAATCCTACTTCAAAGAATAACGCTACTCCGATAATAAATGAAGCAACTACAACTGCCCATTGAATATTTTTTTCTCCGAACTTATCGATTAGAGTCATCGCAATACGTTGCGCGCCCCCTGAATCTGCAATTAAACTACCTAGCATTGCACCAAGACCAAAGATTAAAGCTAAATGGCCAAGTGTTCCACCTAATCCAGCTTCAATTGAACCTACAATACTATCTAGTGGCATACCTAAACCTAAAGCGACACAGAAAGCGACAATAATTAAAGAAACAAACGTGTTTAATTTGAACCCCATGATTAAAACAAGTAACGCGACAATTCCAATCGCAACAATAACTAACGGCATGACAATTCCCCCAATACTTTATTTTTTATTTATTAATCTTCTTTGATAATTTGCGATACTCGAATATTCTTTTTCCAATACTCTCGATAAATTAATAAATATCGGCAATAACTCACGGTATTCTTGTACATCAGATTCGATAGGTGTGTGTTTGAATGTGCTACCAATCATCTCAGAAACCACATCAAATGAATCGACTTTTCCAGTAGCATATAATCCTAAAATACAAGCACCTAGACATGAACTTTCATAACTTTCTGGAACAACCACTTCCAGATCAAAAATATCTGCCATCATTTGGCGCCACACATCCGACCGTGCGAAGCCGCCTGTAGCTTGAATACGAACAACAGGTTCATCCATCACTTCTAGTAAGGCTAAAAATACGGTGTATAAATTGTAAATAACACCTTCCAAAGCAGCACGAATCATGTGTTCTTTCTTATGAGACATCGTCAAACCAAAGAATGAACCTCGTACGTCAGGATTCCATAATGGTGCACGTTCACCGGCTAGGTAAGGATGGAATAACAACCCATCAGCCCCTGGTCGAACACGTTCAGCAATCTTGGTTAACACTTCATATGGGTCAATGCCCAGTCTCTTGGCTGTCTCTACTTCTGAAGATGCAAATTCATCTCGAATCCAGCGGAGAACCATCCCACCATTGTTGACTGGCCCGCCAATAACCCAATGTTTCTCAGTCAATGCATAACAGAAGATCCGACCTTTTTCGTCCGTTTGAGGACGGCCAATAATCGTCCGGATAGCGCCACTCGTTCCAATGGTTACCGCTACTTCACCTTTGCCAATGGCATTCACACCGATATTCGAAAGCACTCCGTCACTAGCACCTATAACAAATGCCGTTTCAGTATTTATGCCAAGCTTACGTGCAATGTCCGGGTTGCAATTAGTGAAAACTTCAGTGGTCGGCACAAGCTCAGATAGCTGTTCAGGTGTTACACCTGCAATTTGCAATGCTTCTTCATCCCAGTCCAAATTTTTGAGATTCATCATACCCATTGCTGAAGCCAAAGAATGATCCACAACATATCGGTCAAAGAACTTTTTGAATATGAATTCTTTAATGCCAATATATTTCTTTGCTTTGGTAGCTATTTCAGGTCGATCGTTCACTATCCAAGTAATTTTGCTTAACGGCGACATGGGATGAATAGGTGTCCCCGTCCGTTTGTACACTTCATGACCATTTAACTCGTCTTTAATTTTCCGAGTCCAAGCTTCACTTCGATTATCCGCCCAAGTAATACACTGCGTTAGAGGTTGATCATGTTCATCTATCACAATCACGCTATGCATCGCACTACTAAATGCTATAAACAATAACTTTTCCGGGGATATATGAGAATGTGCCATTATATTTTTAATGGCTAGTAAGACAGCCTGATAGATTTCTTCCGGATTCTGTTCTGCCGTCGAAATATCTGGTGTATGAAGGGGGTAACCAATATTCTCTTGTTGAATAATTTCACCTTTTTCGGTAAATAGAACAGCTTTCGTACTCGTCGTTCCTATATCTACGCCTAACATATAGTTCGTCATTTTATCGCTCCCTTTCTGTCGTGAGCATTTGTTGCGACATCCAAAGGTCTTCTACTGTCCCTTGCACGTCTTCAAAGTTTTGCTGTAAAGCTTGAATCATAATCTCTCTATCCTTTGTTTCAATCGCTTTAATATAAATCTCATGATTTTTCAAGATACGTAAAAAATCATCCAACTTTTCCTCTAAACGCACCCGCATCGATAACAGAATCAAACTCTCCATCACTGGTTTTGTGTTATTCCAAATCAGCAAGATATAGGAATGATTTATCGAACGAATAATTGTTTCGTGAAACAACACATCTTGATAGGAAAACTCATCTGCATCTTTATATTTAATGGCGACTTCCATCATTTCGCGTATTTTACTTAGTTCTCTCACTAACTCACTCGTATCTATTTTCAAAATCCGTTCATATACAAACGTTTCTATAAGTAAGCGAACATCATAAATTTCCTTAATGTCTTGATCGGATAAACCAACAACAACTGCGCCCATTCTCTCTAAACGAATAATGTTTTCAGATGCCAATATCTTAAGCGCTTCCCTAATTGGGGATCGGCTAACTTCAAAATCTGCTGCTAATTTATTCTCTGATAATACGCTGCCTTGTTGAATTACGCCTGAAATGATCCGAAGTCTCAGCTCACATGCTAAACGAACTCCGGTGGAAGCGTTTGCATTCCATTTAGAAGGATACATAAATTCACTTGATTTAGACATGATCTCACTTCCTCAATTAACATTCTGCATACTTGTATACAAGTATGATAGTCCACATAAACGAAATTGTAAACGCTTTAATCTTTTTGCCCATAAGAAAAGACGGCTCAAATACAATTTTAGCCGTCTACCTTATTTTGACTATTAAGCCACAGGAAATTCTATTGTAAAAGATGTCCATTTGCCAACTTCACTTTGAACAGTAATTTGACCATGCATGCTCTTAATTAGGCTGAACGATACCATCATTCCAAGTCCGGTTCCATGGTCCTTCATTGTGAAATAAGGCTCACCTAAACGATTGATTTGTTGTTGAGTCATACCCTTGCCTTCATCGCGTATTTCGATACGAACCACAGGATAGTCAACAACAGTGTTGATTTCCAATTTCCCGCCTTCGGGCATCGATTCAATTCCATTTTTCACGATATTGATTAAGGATTGTTCGAGTTTTCTTCGATCGCTCAAAATAAAGGTATTATCACTCTCATCCAGATTGGTGAAAATCTGCACATCTTGCATATTTGCCAATGGCGTCAGTACTTTTACGACCCTTTGGACTTCTTCGAAAATGAAGACTTTTTCCACTTTCCCTGGTGCGGGTTTCGCAAACGTTAAATAATCATTGACGATATCCGATGCCCGGTCGAGCTCTTTAATTGCTGTTCCCAAGTATTGTTTAATCTCAGGTGATTTTTCGCCTTCATAAGAAAGTTGCAAAAAACCTTTGCACGTAGTCAAGGGATTTCTCACTTCATGGGATATGCTTGCAGCGAGATGACTAACCACTTCCAACTTCTCTGCTTTCATAAGCTTCTCCAACAAATCTGAGTTCATTCGAATCACTTCAATCAAAAGAGTTGCCAAAAGAGACCCCACAGTAGCGATGGCAAAAAATTCAATCCACATTTCAGCATTCAAATTCACATTGAAAATCACGGTTGCAGTTACAAACGTGATTTGCGTCGATAATAAGACCAATAAACTACTCACCCATAACTTGTTCCCTAATGACATTTTCGAATAAAAGCTGGATACATAGCTCACGATAATCGCCATGATGGTGAAAGTGATAACAGCTATATAAAACCCTACATTTTCTCCCCACAGGAAAAAACGGATGACAAGAATAGATGACAGGAGAATGAGGGCAGTTTTTCGTCCGCCATACAAAATGCCAATGACGAATGGAATTCTCCGCAAGTCCCAGAATAGCCCCTCCCCTACCGAAAAAGGAAACAGCATACAAAGGATGATTGATACAAGACAAAGAATCGTGAAAATGGTATCTTTCAACTTATCGATACTATATACAAACTTCAGCGAATAAAACATTTGCAGTAAAAATAAAGGAAGAAGGATGAATAGAAAATTTATAAGCAAATCTTTTGTGATTAGTTCCATTCAGCACCCTACCTTTTTTACTCTTTTGATAAAAAGACAAAAATATTTAACAATATATAATTGAAAATTCTAACTTTTATATTCGCGACTTTTAATATTATTGTAACCAAATTTCCACTTCTTACTTTAATTTCAGAAAATATTAATAAGGACCTATACTAGGACAGTAAAAAATAAACACCAGAATCCGAAGATTTTGGTGTTTAGATGTCCTATTCTATTCAATCGAGAACACTTCTTGTTCTAATAATTCTTCTGGTCTTTCACCAATTGGATCTTGATGGAAGTACTCACGAATTACCCCATCTTTTAGGTAATTCGCAATTGATACCATGATCATCCCTTGGTCAAGTGCGAGATATGCTTTTGCGACTTCCCCAGTCACGACGTTAACAGAGTCATAAAAACCATACTTGCCATATAAGTCGAACTCTTTTAATGCTTTTATGTTTTTCTGAACTTCTCGTGGTGCATAATCTAGAGCTAAAAATGTAGCATGTGCAGTCACGGTTGCTCCATCTTTATAGCCAGATGTCCCAAGTGGAGTAGCAGCAAATTCACTATATCCGTCAGGTGTAGCAGAAGGCGAGAAGCCCCAAGCTTTATACCCTCTTTCCTTTGCATAAGCAATCTGAACATCAACATGACGTTGATTGTTTAATCCTAATGCTTTTGTGCCAAGGTCTTTTTCCTTTAATACGATACCTGGCATAAGACCTTCAAACATACTCCCGCCCCAGCTCGGAACATACTTAATTCCGCTATATTCATAGTGTCCTTCAAATACAGAAATACCATCATATTGTGTGGGATATCCGTTTGGAATTTGTGCTTGCCAATCCCACTCTTGCGGCAGAGTTCTGTACATCTTCCACCAATGTTCTTTGGGCACATCTCCTTTACCTATCGAAATATAACTTCCTACACGTGGCTCTGTGTAAAACATTCCATAATGATGATCAGTTAGTTTTCCTGCTGCAACATCATAACCACCTCGGAACTGACCAACCTCTGCATCATATAGTGTTGAATAATCCATATTTTCAACGAGTTTACTAGTTTGTCCATTCAATTCTTTATACGCTTGTCCGACAACAATTAATCCTGCTGAAAGCCAACCATTATCAACTTGGGAAATAAATTGTCCCCAGTCTTTTTTAAGTGATCCATCTTTCGTGTAGTACCAGTTATAATAAAGACCGTTCCATTTATCTAGCTTTTCTAACGTATTTATCGATATGTGAAGGCGTTTAACAGCATCCTTTCTTGTAATAATTCCCATCTGCTCCGCTGATACTGTACTCATCATATACATCGCAATATTCGTTGGAGATGTATGAGTTGCTTCTGTCTTTCCTTCATCAGTAAAACGAACCTCATCGTAAGTCATTCCTGTATTTGGGTCTGTATGGTCCTGAAAATATTTATATGTCTTCTTTGCAATCGCTTTCAATTCTGCTTGTAAAGCAACCTCTTTTCCAACATCACTTGCAGAAGCACTCGGCGTAAGTACTAAGTTGGTAAAAAAACTAAATACGATAAGAAAACTTACAAACTTCACTTTATTCATGATTTTCTCCTCTCAAACTTAAGTATTGGATTATTTGTCGAAACGTTTCAACAACAGTTTAACATGAAAGAAGAAGGGAATTTAAGTTTATTTCTTAATATTCTGCTAATTAGTTAATTATTCACATTGCTCTTTAGGTACAAATGCTTGTGATTAAGTTTGAAATGGAATCACATTGATCCAAAGAAATTTCATTCTATCAAATCTCCTAGTTAAGAATGGGAACAGGCCAAATTCGACTTTGGACATAGGAACCTGTGTCTTTCTCTAGAGGAATGGTGTCTTTCTCCAAGCGAATGGATGAAAACGTTACGCGAGTGGATGAAAATCCAAGTTTAATGGACGAAATGCTCAAATGAGTGGATGGAAACCCAAGTTGAACAGATGAAAACCTAAAGTGAATGGATGAAAAATAATCCCAATGTTCGAAGGTTTAATATTTTCAAAAGGCATGTTGTTTATCGTACAATTGCGCTCGCCGCTCGTTTCCCATAAGCCAACAAGTATGTAAACCACATACTTTGTGGGTCTCATTCTTGGGCCCACAGGAAGTGGGTCATGAAGGTGTTGCCACAGGACGTGGCGTTTTTAACCTTCGTTCCTTGGCATGTTCGGCGCAAATGTACTCTTTTGTTTGCTCTTCAATATCAACAGCATTCTTTAACACAGGCTTTCAAAAAAGACTCTAAAAGCCCGAAGTTGGGCTAATAGAGTCCTTACACGTTACTATGAAATTCAAAACAACTATTCTGCACTACCTGTCTTAAATATTGTAGAAACAAGCTCTGCTACATAAGCACTGCCACCGTTATCTTCTACACTTTCGATCATCATCGCTAGTATAAAGGTAGGATTTTCGGAGTTATAAGTAACAAAAAATCCATTCTCCTTACCTCTATCTTCTCCGGCTGCTTTTAATTCAGCTGTACCGGTCTTTCCTGCTAGTGGAATGGACGGAAGATTGGCAGCTGGGGCAAAGCCATCTACGACAACATTACGTAAACTCTTTCGTAGAATCGCCGCATTTTCTGGACTGACAAGTCCCTCTTTCCACACTTGGCTCTTTTCATCTTCCATTAACAACGTCGGCTTGTACATTACACCGTCCGTTATAAAGACTTCATACATCGAAGTAAGATGTAAAATATTCGTCAACATCTCCCCTTGTCCGAACGATGTATCCGCAAGTTGTCCTTGAGAATCAATTTTGCCGTCATTTGAAATTTGCGAATCCTTCACGTTATAAAAGAAAGGAGTTTCTTCTCCAAAACTAAAGCCTCTTAGCCCCTCAACGAATGTCTTACTTCCCATATCAAGCGCTTCCTGAGCAAAATAAATATTGTCAGAATAGACAAGTGCTTTATTCAAATCAATCGGATTCGGTGCCTCAGCATGGACACGCGTCACTTTGTAATTAACCCAGTTATCCTTTGCCCATGTCTCTCCATTAATTGTTAACCCTTCCGTTGGGTCGAGGGTTCCCGCTTCCATTCCAATCGCTGCCGTCATTGGCTTCAATGTTGAACCTGGTGCATACGAATGTTCAAACCGCGTCAACAGTGGATTCAAAGGATTTTCCTGCAATTTCTTATAACTATCTCCACTCATACCAAGCATCAATTTGCTCGGATCAAATCCTGGAGAACTAACAAGCGCAAGCGTTTCACCAGTTTTCGGGTCAACAGCAGCACTTGTTCCCGCTTCACCCTTCATAGCTTGATACGTTTTTTTTTGCAACTCTGCATCAATCGTCAACGAAACCGTTTCCCCATCTATAGCAGGTTTCTCAGCAACCGTAATCGTCTCAGCACCTTTTTCAGACGGCTTGATATAAATACGTGTTCCGCTCGTACCACGAAGTCTATCTTCCAATAACCGCTCCATGCCTTGACGACCGATAAAGTCAGTTTCTGTATATCCTTTGTCTTTTAGCTTCTCTAATTGTTCTCCTGTAATAGTTCCTATATAACCCGATAAATGAGACAATGCTTCTCCATACGGATACTCACGCATCGATGTTTTCTGGTACGTTACTCCCGGGATTTCAATCGCCTGTTTTAACAATGCGGTTTCTTTCTTAGCTACTTTTTCAATCGGTACAAAAACATCTGGCCTTACCCATTTCTGATTTAACTGACGATCAATATACTCAACGGATGTACCTAACAGCTCTGCCAGCTTCGTCTTACTTGCTTCATCAGTGAATTTTTCTGGCACGACGCCTATTTCTTCCCCTTCACCATTTTTCGCAATGGGCATCCCATTTCGGTCCAGAATCTCTCCACGTGCCGGCTTGCTAGTAGAAATTCCTATCGTATCCTTCTCTCCAAGTTCAGGAAAAATGAACGATGTATCCCACTTCACATACCAATTTTCTTCCTTATCACGCGATTCATTCACCAACGTGATTGTTTTCTCAAATTCCACTGGACCTGCAGCTGTATCCATGGACACTTTTATCGGAAAATCTGCTGGTTTCTCTGTATCCCATTTCGTATCCTTAGCTGACTTGTTATAAGTTACTTTGACGTTTTTAATGCCTAAATCCTTATGTAGACCTTCTTGTCTCTCTACAAAATTTCCGGTCCCAAACACTTCTTTCGTCCCTTTGTTTAAGTAGTCTTTGTACATGGTTGCAAAATCACCTTTATTCCAGTGATCTACATATTCCGCCAAACGCTCCTCTGGCGTTGCTTTCTCCTGACAACCCGTTAAGAGAATGACAAGCAGAAGAGACAAAACGCCAATTAATCCTTTTTTCATTTTATAACCTCCTTTTCATTCCTTACTCCATATGTGTCAGATAGTCTGCTCAAAAAGTTCTCCATTTTGGCATTCAATAATCATAACCGGAAAAATGATTTATATAACGACCATTCAAAGCCATGTATCTTCTGGGATAGATTAGGAAACACAGTTATATTTCTCCATCTATAGTAACATATTTCCATTTAAATTTATTTGAATCATCTGATCTTAGGATTCACCACGTGTTTGATTGCAAACAAATAGCCACCTCCATAATGAGAGGTGACTACTTCTGTTTAATGTGCCACGGGGAATTCAATCGAAAAGGATGTCCAATTGCCAATTTCGCTATCCACATTGATTTGTCCACCCATGCCTTTGATAATACTGTAGGACACCATCATTCCAAGTCCCGTTCCATCTTCCTTCGTCGTGAAATAAGGTTCACCCAATCGATTAATTTGATGTTGAGTCATCCCTTTGCCTTCGTCACGAATCTCAACACGGACCAATGGGTACTGATAGTCGATTTTAATTTCCAACCGCCCTCCATTACCCATCGACTCTATCCCATTTTTCACAATATTGATTAACGACTGTTCGAGTTTTTTTCGATCTCCTAAAATATATGCTTGATCTCTTTTTTCAATATTAACGAGCATTTGAACATTATTCATATTTGCTAAGGGCGTGAGAATATTCACTACATTTCGAACTTCTTGGTAAATCGAAATTTGCTCAATTTTCTCCGGTGCAGGTCTCGCAAAAGTTAAATAATCATTAATGATGTCCGATGCCCTGTCCAGTTCTTGTATCGCTGTAGCAAGGTATTGTTTTATGTAGGGAGAAGGCTCTTCCTGTTGGGAAAGTTGCAAGAATCCTTTGCACGTAGTAAGTGGATTTCTCACTTCATGGGAAATACTTGCAGCAAGATGGCTTACAACTTCCAGTTTCTCTGCTTTCATCAGCTTTTTTAACATGTCCGAGTTTATTCGAATTACTTCAATAAGAAGCGTTGCCATTAGAATCGCCAGAATATTAATCACGAAGTATTCAGACCACATGTTTGCAGGAAAACCTTCATTACCTAAATTTATCGAAGCAAAAAATGCGATTTGAGTGTATAAGATAACCAATAAACCACTCATAAAAATCTTTTGCCCTAACGGCATCTTTAAATAATATTTAGACAAAAGACTTAAAATAATTGCCATGATGCTGCAAGTAATAACAGAAATATAAAAACCGGGATCTCCTCCTATAAAAAAACGTGTCACAAGAAGGAATGTAAATAATATTACTCCGTTTTTGGGACCTCCGTATAAAATCCCAATAATAAATGGAATTCTGCGTAAATCCCAATTAAGACCGTCTCCCATCGAAAATGGAAAAAGCATACAAAGGCCGATTGAAACCATGAATAGAATCGTGAACAAAATATTTTTCAACTTATCGATTCGATACACGAACTTCAGCGAGTAAAACATTTGTAATAAAAATAAGGGAAAAAGGATAAACAAAAAATTGATAAGTAAGTCTTTCGTGATAAGCTCCATTTTGACACCAAGCCTTTTATATGATCATTCTAGTTGCATCGCAAATATAATATTTGAATATTCCAACTTAATACTACCTATTTTTTCCTATATATACAAGACCGTTTTCATATTTTAAAAGCTAGTCTACAATTTAATTTTAACCATTGTATTTTCCCATTAAGAAAACCAGTGCCTTGGATACTAGTTTATTGCGGAAATCAAGTCAATTGATACCACTATTAAAAGCAATACGATGTTCAAAAGCTTGTTGTAAAGTTCGGGTAACAAGACCAGGTTTACCGTTCCCTATTAACGTATGATCGATTTGAATAACCGGACATATTTCAAGCGCGGTACTAGTGACAAAAACTTCGTCCGTTTCAAGTAGTTCGTTAACGGTAAACGCTTCTTCAACGACTCTGAAACCATTCTCTCTTGCCATTTGAAGTACTCCGATTCTAGTAATCCCGTTCAAAATCAGATTATTTATTGGATGAGTGTAGATGACATTTCTTTCTACAATATACACATTGGTTGAACTTCCTTCTGATACAGTCGAGCCACGATGCATGATCGCTTCTTCACATCCATGCTTTTTTGCCAGTTGTTTCGCTAGAACATTTGGCAGTAGGTTTAAACTTTTAATATCGCATCTCTTCCAGCGAATATCCTCAGTAAGAATAGCATGAATTCCGTACTTAGTTTTTTCCACTGGACGCTCCGCATGTTGAACATATGCAACCAGCACAGAAGAAACGCTTCCTGGGAAATGGTGAACTCTTTGAGCTACGCCACGTGTAATCTGAACATAAATATATCCATTCAACAAACCATTTTTTTCAGCAAGCTGCTTTAAATTCCGTGCGATATCCTCCAATGGATATGGCAGTGCCAATTCGATTTTTAATGAGCTAAGTTTTAGACGTTGCACATGTCCTTCCATTTCAAAACAGACACCGTCATAAACACGAATGAGCTCGTATACTCCATCCCCAAACTGATAACCGCGATCTTCAATATCCACAATCGCATCATCCCGTTCCATAAAATCTCTATTTAGTAAAATCATTCTCTTTCCTCCCTTTTCAAGTTAGTAAAGACACATATAAAACACCCCAAATCTTGAATCGATGTGAGGTGTCATGACCATCCCTTACAAAACATTGCTTAAAAATTCCTGTGTTCTTTCTTTTAAAGGGTATTCAAATATCTCTTTTGGCGTCCCCCGTTCAACAATGTAACCGTCATGCATATAGATGACCTCATCAGCGACTTCCCGAGCAAATCCCATTTCATGAGTCACGACAACCATCGTCATTCCCTCTTTGGCTAGCTGCTTCATGGTTAACAGGACCTCTCCAACTAACTCTGGATCGAGAGCGGACGTTGGCTCATCAAACAGCATGACTTCTGGCTTCATTGCTAATGCGCGGGCGATTGCTACTCGCTGCTTTTGACCACCCGAAAGCTTTGAGGGATACACATCACTTTTGTCACTGAGTCCTACTTTTACAAGCAACTCCTTACCTTCTTTAATTGCTTGCTCCTTCGGCATCTTTTTCACTTTTAACAAGGCTTCAATTACATTACCGAGCACGGTTTTATGTGGAAATAGATTAAAATGTTGGAACACCATTCCCACGCGTTCACGCACTTTGTTTAAGTCATGAGTCTTCGCTTCAATTTTTTCTCCATCGAGCATTATCGTTCCGCTTTCTTTAATTTCAAGAAAATTAAGGCAGCGTAACAACGTACTTTTCCCTGAACCGCTTGCACCAATTAACACAACTACTTCACTTTCACATACTGTCATATCAAAATCCTTTAATACATGGAGATCCCCAAAATACTTATTGAGTTTTTCTACTATGATTATTTTGTTTTGTTCGACCATGGTTAGCCCCCTAATCACTCACGGACAGTTTGTTCTCTAAGATTCTGACGAACACCGTAAGTACATATACAATTACCAGATAGTAGACCGCTACTACCAATAAATAGGTCATAAAATCAAAATTGGTTGATCCCTCCAGATTCGCCACACCAAACAACTCTTGCATGCCAATAAATGAAGCAAGTGACGAGTCTTTCAACGTAATAATGAATTGATTTCCAAGTGAAGGAATGGAGCGTCTAAATGCTTGCGGCAAAATAATTCTTCTCATGGTTAACGAAGCAGTCATTCCTAAAGATCGACCAGCTTCCTGCTGACCTTTATCTATTGAACTAACTGAACCTCGGATAATTTCAGACAAGTAGCCTCCAACATGAACAGCAAGACCAATCGTCACTGCCCAAAAAGTTGGAATCAAAATAATTTTCGTTAAGCCATAGAACAAAACAAAAATTTGCACGATAAGAGGAGTACCTCGAACAATCCAAACATAGAAGTCTGAAATCCACACAAGTATTTTAATGTTAGTGATTTTTAAAAAACCAAAAAACATTCCTAAAACAAGTGCAATCAAAAATGCGCAAACTGTAACAGCTAAAGTCCAATACATTCCTACGATAAATAAGTCAAAACTTGTGATAAACGTTTCAAAAAAATGATGGATTGAGTTCAAGCGTTTCACTCCCTACAGTAGAAAGATGGCCATGACTTAATTTGAGGAAAGTCCTATTCAACTACATCTTCTGGTGGTTGGGTCACATCAAAACCAATCCATTTAATAGAAAGTTCTTTTAATTTTCCATTCGCTTTCAACTCATCCATAGCTTCATTGATTGCTTTGAGCAATTTCTCATTGTCTTTTGCCATCGGTATCGCTTGTTCAGTTTTGCTGAATTGTTGTTGCGCCTCAAGCTTCAACCCATTAGCTATCGCTTGTTGTCCAGATATCGCATCCGTGATTCCAGCATCGCCATGTCCTTCAGCAACAGCCTGCAACGCCCGAAGGTCGTCATCATAAAAATCGAATTTATTCGTATACGCTTGAGCTTCAACATAATAATTTGAGCTTCTATTCAAGGCTACTGTTGCACCATTTAAATCATCTACGGTCTTGATACTGCTGTCTGGTGCTGAAAAAATCATGGAACCAGAGTAGTAATAAGGCTGAGTGAAACTCACTTGTTTTTTGCGTTCATCTGTAATGGTATGGCTATTAATCGCAATGTCGTAACGACCAGTTTGGATTCCTGTAATCATTCCGCTAAAATCGGCTTTTTCAAACTTCGGTTCTAAACCTAGTATTTTCGCAATTTCAGTCCCAACATCGATGTCGTAACCTACCATTTTACCGTCTTCCATGTCGGTGAAAGGCACAAATCCCCCTGAAGAAACAATTGTTAATTTTCCAGGATTCACAAGATTATATTCTGCACCTGCCCCAGTGTTCGCGTCTCTTGAACTATTATTTGCCCACCAAGCAGCCACTGCAACTAATACAACAGCGATTGATATTAATCCAATTATCCATTTTGTCTTCATAAAATTACCTCCTTTTACTTCTTTTGTTTTGGTGAATACTTGTCCATTTTCAAACGGTGATTTTACTTTTTCGAATTACGTCTGCTTGTCTCTTCTCTTCTAAAAGTCCAAAATATCTCTTATAGTGGCGTTCTTTTCAACCAAACTATTAATATAAGATTTACAACAGTATCATCTTCTCGCTAAATAATATGGGTTTAACACCCCTATTATTCCTGAAGTTGATTCTCTATCGAAAATAAACCACAAATTGATAAGGATTTTGAAATCCGAAATCATTTTGTGGTATTAATCGCTATTGTCATTCAAAAAAGAGAGTAAAAGTTCAACTTGTCCTAAATAAAAATGCCCTGCCCACTCGCAAGTTGCGAATGAACAGAGCATTTTCCTACTAATGATATTTATTTCTTTGTTAGTAAATAGATAAAATATGGTGCACCGATCAATGCCACCATTACCCCTGCAGGAAGACCATTCGGTTCTACGATATTACGTCCGATTGTGTCCGCAATAAGTAAAAGCCATCCACCAATCAGCAAACAAAGGGGTAAAAATAACTGGTGGCGTGGGCCAATTAGTGTACGAGCAATATGCGGTGCCATCAATCCGATAAATGAAATACCACCTGTCACTGAAACAGCTGAAGCAGCTAATGCAACTGCAGCTAGTGTCAGAACAATACGTTCTTTTTGTACCGACAGGCCAACGCCAATTGCTACCGGTTCACCTAACCCAAGAATGTTCAATCGATTCGCTTTCATCAAAGCAAATGGCACGAGCACAAGCAACCAAGGCAAGATTGCTAAGACAAACGGCCAATCCGTTCCCCAGATATCACCAGCAAGCCAGCGTGCAATGAAATCCACTTTGACACGATCCGCGGATGATATCATCACAATCATGACACCCGATAAAGCCATTGACATACCTACACCCACTAATACTAGTCGCACTGGTTGCATGCCAGTCGTTCGACTGTAAGAAAAAACATAAATAATGACTGCCGTCAGTAATGCGCCAAGGAAGGCAACAAATGGCAACATGTAAATGAATGAACCCGCCTCTGCAGGAAAGTACAAAAAGAATATCGCGACTGCAACTCCTGCGCCCGAATTAATACCAATAATTCCGGGATCAGCTAATTCATTGCGTGTGATCCCTTGTAACAAGGCGCCTGACAATGCAAGGGCCATTCCTGCTAAAAGCGTAATGACAATACGTGGCAAACGCACTGAAAATAGCACAAACTCTTCTTTAAATTCTCCTTGTCCAAGCAAGGTCGGAATAATGCGACTGTAAGAAACCGATGAGTACCCTAGGCCAAGGCCTACCCCAGCAGTTGCAATAATCAATAAAGAAAAGACGACGAGCAGTAAGCGTTGCTTTCGAATAATGGAGGCATCAATCATGAGAAGCTTTGCCCTCCTTTACGCACAATGTATAAGAAGAACGGCAAGCCCATAATGGCAACTACAGCCGCAACAGGAGTTTCATATGGAGCATTAATGGTCCGTGCTAACGTATCTGCTAGCAACATAAATGCAGCACCTAAGAAAGCTGACATCGGCAGTACATGGCGATAATCTGTGCCCACAATAGCCCTCACAATATGTGGAATCATCAGACCGAAAAAGGCAAGATTTCCAACAAGGGCAACAGATGCACCCGTTAATACAATGACAAGGACAAACAAAATCGATTTGATTAATCGAACACGTTGTCCGAGACCAACCGCCATTTCTTCACTTAGCGACAAGATGGTTAGTTGCCGTGAGCACATCAATGAAATGATAATCCCTACCAAAACAATAGGCGCAATTAACAGTACTTGATTCCAAGTAGTGCCAATCATGCCTCCTGCAGTCCACATTGAAACTTGCTGAGAAATTTTAAAATAGATACCGATTCCTTCTGCAATGGCATATAGAAAAGCTGAAATGGTAGCGCCTGCAAGAACGATTCGTAGAGTTGTGAATCCTTCTGGATGAAATGAACTGAAGCCAAATACGAGAATAGCACCTACTGCAGCCCCCACAAAACACGTCAGCATGACACCAAAATAATTAACTGACGGCCAAAAAGCGACGGTAATAGCTAGTGCTGCATTTGCTCCAGCAGTCAAACCCAGTAGCCCAGGATCGGCAAGTGGATTTCGAGTCATGCCCTGAATAATGGCACCTGAAACGGCAAGAGCCGCGCCTACAAGGGCAGCGGCTACTTCTCGCGGAAAACGTATTTCCCGCAACATGATGGCTTGGTCATTCGGTGCAGTTGATAGTAAGGCAGATAACACATCTTTTACACTCGTATCGGCTGCTCCGAAAGCTAAAGCCATACCGAAAAGTACCATCATCAGAATCACGCTCATTCCAAGTTTAATTGAATAAGGAATGCGTTGAATCCGATAATTTAACATGCTTTAGTTCCCCAAGAAAGATTCCTTAAAGAATTCCAATTGATAATCAAGTGTCAATGGATCATTGAAATAGAATTCCATCGCATCCACTGTAAACAATTGGTCGTTTTTCACTGCAGGGATATTTTTAAATGTTTCAGTTTCTTCAAATGAATTGTCTGCATCTTTATGCTTGCTGAAAATTAAATAGTCACCAGTATATTCAGGTAGTACTTCTGCTGACAAAGCATAATAACCATCTTTAAGTGCCATTTCTTTCACTTTCTCTGGCATGCCTAGACCCATTTCTTGATAAAGAATTTCTGTACCACGACCCCAGTTATCGCCGAATACATATAGTTGCTTATCAAAACTTTCAATTACAGTAACTGTTGCATCTTCGCCTATTTCAACTTTGATGTCGTCCCCTACTTGTTTTGTGCGAGTTTCAAAGTCGTCCACCCAAGCTTGTGCTTCTTTTTCTTTATTAAGTAATTTCCCGATTTCTACGTGTTGTGTTAAATAGTCAACTGCACCATACGTAAATGTAACAGTCGGCGCAATTTCTTTCAGTTTATCAACATTTTTGATATTAGACAGACCAACTATCAAATCCGGATCTAGTTCAATGATTTTTTCAAGATTTTCATCCGTTACTTCTTCTACACCTTCAAGTTTTTCTTCAAAACGAGGATTCATTTTCGACCAAGAGTCAACTCCTACTAGAGGAACATCTAGTGCCATGACGTTACCGGCAAATGAAGATAATACTAATACTCGTTGCGGATCAGCTGGTACTTCAATTGGTCCGTTTTCAGATTCATATGTAATCGTTGTTGGTTCTGAACTTTTTTCTTTCTTGCTACTAGATGTACCTTCTTCTTTATTGCTCCCGCATGCTGCTAGAACAAACATCACAAGTAGCGATATTAATAATAATGATAATTTTTTCATTTTGGTCAATCTCCTCTTACTAAATTATAGGTAATGCAAATCGGTTTTCCTGTACGTGGATCTTCACCAATTTCAGCATCAATTTGAAACAACTCGCGTAATACTGGTTTTGTGATAATTTCTTCACTTGGTCCAGACTTCACGATTTTTCCAAACTTCATGCCGATAATATAATCAGCAAAACGAGCTGCGTGGTTTAAATCATGTAGAACCATCACAATTGTGCGTTTTTCCGTGGCATTCAAATGCTGAAGTAATTCTAATATTTCGAGCTGATGCGCCATGTCGAGATAAGTTGTCGGCTCGTCCAAGAAAATCATATCTGTTTCCTGTGCAAGGGCTAAGGCAATCCATACACGTTGACGCTGTCCACCCGAGAGGGAATCTACCGGATGTGACTTGAAGAATTTAGTTCCTGTCACATCAAGTGCCCAGTCAATTATTTCTAAATCTCTTTTGGTTAATCGACCAAACCGATTTTGATGTGGAAACCGTCCGTAAGAAACTAGTTCGCCAACAGTTAGCGCACCTGCGCTTTCAGGAGTTTGAGGCAGTACGGCAATTTTCTTTGCAAGACCTTTTGTTGGTTCTTTAACAATACTTTCACCGTCAAGAACAATAGAGCCGTTTTGATGTGGAATAATACGAGTTAAAGCTTTCAACAAAGTTGATTTGCCACAACCATTAGGTCCAATAATGACCGTTATTTTTTCATCTGGAATGGAAACAGACAGGTTTTCAACAATTGTTCGATCACCATATCGGATTTGCAATTCCTTTGCTTGAAGCCGAACCATTTGCTACCTCCTCTCTATTTTTAATTCTATTTTTAAGTGATAACGATTCTCAATTTCATTTACAATGTAACTATAATAGGGTAAGCTAAAACTGTCAAGATTATCGGAATTAGTAGTAATATTCAGATTTTAAAGCCGGTTGGGGAAGGATTGAAGAATGAATGAATCATTCAGAACTGTATGATGTAACGATTATTGGCGGAGGCCCTGCAGGCTTATATGCCAGTTTTTATAGTGGGCTACGGGGATTAAAAACGAAAATTATTGAGTTCCAACCTCAACTTGGTGGTAAAATTCACGTCTATCCCGAGAAAATGATTTGGGATGTTGGTGGACACCCTCCACTTCCGGGTGCCATGCTAATCGATAAACTGGTTGAACAAGGACTGACCTTCCAACCAACCGTCGTGCTAAATACGAAAGTGGAAGCAATTCACCAGGGCGACGATCAAATTTTCGAATTGGTCACTGATTCGTATGAGCATCATTTTTCTAAAACGATTATCGTGGCAATCGGCAGCGGTATTCTTACCCCTCAAAAACTTCAAATTGAAGGCGCGGATCGATTTGAAGTAAGCAACTTGAATTACACCATTAAATCCTTAATGCACTTTAAAGATAAAACCGTTGTGATTTCTGGTGGCGGAAATTCAGCAATTGACTGGGCCAACGAACTCTCACCTATTGCCAAACAAGTGATTGTGATTTACAGAAAAGGCGATTTCACTGGACATGAAGCACAGGTCACCAAGCTTTTTGAAAGCAATGCCATCTGCATGTTCCACTCGTCGATTTCTAAATTGATTGCTTCTGGGGATAATTCAAAAATTGAGACTGTTGAAGTGACACACGCTACGACTGGTGAAATCCAGTACTTGTCAGTGGATGAGATTGTGATTAACCACGGATACGAACGTGATATCGCTTTGCTTGAAAACAGCCCTGTACAATTGGAATTATCGGATGGTTCCTTTATCGCAGGTAGCATTAATAGTGAAGCTTCGATTCAAGGTATTTTTGCAGCAGGCGATATCCTTAAGCATGATGCCAAACTGAATTTGATTGCAGGCACTTTCCAAGATGCTGCAAATGCTGTGAATAAAGCAAAGCAATTCATAGAACCATCTGCTGACAGTTTTGCAATGGTGTCCTCTCACAACGACGTTTTCAAGAAACGCAATAAAGAAATCGTGAAGCAAATGGTCAAAGAAACCATAGCAACTCATTGAAGAAATCTTTCTATATACACCAATACAAAAAAGGGGACTGAAACATTTCAGCCCCCTTTTTCTATTTTCTGTCCACCTAGATGACTACCTTTATCTTACTGAAGCTAAACATTTCGGATTTTGTACAACCTGTAGAGCTCTTCCGTCAACCTGGAGCGACACTTCGTCAACCTGGAGCCGCACTCCGTCAACCTGCAGCACCACTCCGTCAACCTGGAGAAACATACATACGTCCATGAATTTGCTAACAGAACAAAAAAGAAGCGTTGCTTTAAAAAGAACTTTGGACACTTTATTAACGTCAATGGTTGAAGGAATCGGCATGCCTAGAAGCAACATTTTTGGCAAATCCCCACCTCCTGATAACGTGCTTTTTTTGTTATTACAATCTACAATTTTTTATTGTCATATCTTGTCGAGCATTATCAAAACATAATATTTTGTGGAATATTTTAAGAAATTTCAAGAAAAATAGCCTATTTTTATTTCCTGTAAAATCGTACATTGTAATCTATTATTTTTTTTTCAAAATTAATACAATTAAATTACATCTAGAAGCGGCTTAAACAATAATTTGAGGAGGGAGAACGTGGAAAACTTTGTACGCTTAATCCCATACGAATTAGTAGAGCAGCTAGAAATGGTAAATGAAATACCCAAAGGGGTCGAGATTATACAAGCCCCTGAAATTTGGTCGGAAACAAAAGGAAAAGGAATTACCGTCGCGGTTTTGGATACAGGCTGTGATACCGATCATCCTGATTTAGTGGATCGTATCATTGGAGGATACAATTTCACAAAGGATGATGGAGGAGATTCTTTAAAATTCGAAGATTATAATGGTCATGGGACACATGTAGCGGGAACTATTGCCGGAAATTTAAATAATAGTGGTGTAGTAGGGGTCGCACCAGAGGCAAACTTATTAATTTTGAAGGTACTTGGAAAAAATGGTTCAGGGCAATATGACTGGATTATTAACGCTATCCGCTACGCTATTGAGCAAAAAGTAGACATAATCTCGATGTCTCTTGGCGGTCCGACTGATAAACAAGAACTTCATGATGCAATCATTGAAGCGGTAGATCAAAAAATTCTTGTTGTATGTGCAGCTGGCAATGATGGCGATGGGAAAGATTCAACTGATGAATTTGGGTATCCGGGATGCTACAACGAAGTAATTAGCGTAGGCGCCGTTAATCTAGAGCGGAAGTCCTCCGGATTTACCAACTCGAATAATCAAGTGGATTTAGTTGCACCTGGAGAGAAAGTGATTTCATGCTATCTCAATGGAACTTATGCCACATTAAGTGGAACATCTATGGCAACTCCACATGTTTCAGGGGCATTGGCATTATTAAAAATACTATCTAATACTGCCTTTGAAAGAGAATTAACCGTTCCTGAGTTGTATTCCCAACTCATAAAAAGAACAGTGCCACTTGGGAACTCACCAAATATTGAAGGTAACGGTCTGATTTATTTAACCCTTTTGGATTATGTGAAAAAAGTGTTCGATCAACCAACTGTACGAGCATTGATAAGTATATAGAGAAAAAACAGATGCCAGTACGTTCTTATAAGGCATCTGTTTTTTCATATATTTGACTATCAAAGCAAAAGAGGTTCTATTCATTTTGTTCCCTTCCTACCTTCCCTATTCGCATCTATTTTTTATATGTTAGAAAGCATTTTTTAGAACCAATTTATTGATAAAAAAAATTTTTTAAAATTGTCCTCTAGACGTTGTGAAATATTTCAATCGTTCTTCTTTAATAAATAACACCAAAAAAAAGAAGGAGTGGATATTTTATGAATGGATTAGATGTACCTGTATGGACAGCCATTGTAGGGAATTTTGGATTTCCGATTGCGATTACTATTTATCTATTTTATCGCTTCGAGAAAAAAATCGAAAAATTAGAAGTTATTATATTTGAGCTAAATGAAGTTATAAAAGACGGATACCACAAAATGAGTTAAAGAGTTGGAGATTCGTACCCAAGTAAGATTATATCTTTTTTTTACCGCTTAACCGAACTAACGTTCTTTAAGAGGGGGTTGCAATATGGGAGATGTATACAGTAGTTCCAGTATCAATCAAAGTGTTGAAAACTATCTAACTAAATTCGAAAAACATCTTCAAAATCCTGTAATAAAATCATTTTTAGATATACAGGAAAATATGGATTTATTAGTAGATGTAATCAACAATCCAACGAACGTATCAAAGAAAAAACTAGATGATACGTTCAGAGAATATTACTTCAAAATCCGTTTTACTAACTATTTGTCTAAAGCTATATACTTTAATGCAATAAATTTTGATAAGAAAGTAAACTTGTTTTTAGATAGGAATAAGTCAATTTTAGATTCCCAGCTAAAAGAAGGTGATAATTTAACATTAATTGACTATTTAGTTTCAAAAGAATGGCAAGAAGGACAAGAAGTGTGGATCGATTCCTCCAATATTGCGGATCATTTAACAAGTTATTCCTTATATAAAGCAATTCATCTATTAACAGAAAATCAGCGTCAACTTCTAAATTTAGCTTATATTTATGATTTAAATGATTCTGAAATTGCTATTTATCTAAATAAATCCCAACAAGCAGTTTCGAGAAGTCATAAAAAAGCATTAAAAAAACTAAGAGAAATAATTGAAAACGGATAGAGAAAGAAGGGGTAGAAATGAGTGAAAGCTTGTATACTCTCGTAAAGCAATCTAAAACGGATAACAACTCACTCGAAATCGTTATTGACTTATTTTCACCAAAAATCGATCGATCTTTGCAGCAAACTAAATTGCAATACAGAGAAGATTTATCTCAAGAATTAAAAATGAAATTATTGGATTGCATCAGAAATTATGAGGTTGAGAACACGCCCGGATATTTTCAAATGTTAGATATCCTTGAAGAACAAGGAATTCAATATTACCAGGGTGGATAAGCATTTATCCGACACGGTGACATAGCCAAGTTGCAAGGAAAAGGTGAAGACAGCCTTTGTCCTAAGTTCGACTCCGAGTGTCACCTTCTTACGAAATGTAGATTATCAAACTAAACCGAATGATACATTTCGCAACAAATCTTGTCCCTATTCCATAGTATTAGGAGTCAAATTATCATTCCGTTTATTCGTGATAACGCATACGTTCGTCATTTCCCCGATGTAAATTTATTAATGATCAAGGTTCTGTGAGTCTAACAACCACCGCCAATGTCCCTTCTTGAATAACAACATTACTTCAACTAGACTCGAAACCTACTGTAAGTAGTTAAGTGGACGGATGTGCGAACAAAGTAACTCCACATCCGTTTGTTCATGATTAAATTAGATTTGTTATACTCTACTCTACTCCACTCCACTCCAATAACTCCACTAAGGGCTCATTCATCTCTTAATGAATCTTTCAATTCTAAATGGAGAGATGTCAAGTTCGCATTTCCCTTCGGTAATCAAATCACTCAATATTTGTCCCACCACACTGCTGAATTTAAAGCCATGTCCCGAAAAACCAGCTGCAATGGCAACATGTGAATAGTTCGGATGCAAGTCGATGATAAAATCTTTATCCGGAGTCAATGTGTACATGCATGGTTCACCATATTTAAACTGTCCGTGTTGTGGCATGTATTGCTGCAGAAAGTTAAGTAAATCTCCTTTATCATCTTCACCAAAAGTTCTTCTTGGATCGTCCGGGCTTATTGTCTCTCCACCATCATGTCTACCTACTTTTAAACCAACGCTATCAATACTAGGGAACCCATAATAAAATCCTTGTGGTGTCTCAAAACTAAAGGCAGGATAATCCTGTTGACCGTAAAGCATATCATCAGCTTCAAACCAAGCAAAGGTCTTTCTAACAGGTGCAAGAGGAAGTTCTAAATCTACCATAGAAAGGAGATTCCCTGCCCAAGCACCAGCTGAAATGACTAAAGAATTTCCTGTAAACGTATGTTCATCCGTCTTAATTGTTACACTATCATCATGAATCTCAATATCTTTCACTCTACTATTCATTACAATCGTAGCTCCATGCAACTCAGCTAATTCCCTATATGCTTCAATACATTCTCCACATTTCAACACGCCCGAAGTAGACTCAAAACAACCCATCATATCGGTCGGTAAAGACATCCCAGGCCATTTCTGATTCACTTCAGCAGAATCCATCACTTCTACTGGTAAAGCGAACTTCTCAGCACTAGACAAAACACTCTTGATGAACTCCGATTCTGCCACACCGACATTAAGCACGCCTGTTTGAAGGAAAATGTCCCTATCCGTCTCTTTCGCTAAATCATCCCATAACTCTTTAGCCTTCAACGCTAAAGGGACATACTCTTCCCCTTCACCATAGGCATATCGAATAATTCTCGTATCGCCATGATGACTCCCTTTGTCATGAGGTGGGTTAAAGGAATCTACTAATAACGTTCGCTTCCCACTCTTCGCTAAAAAATACCCTGCTACCATGCCCATCGAACCTGCACCCACGATAATCACATCATAATGCATTTTGTCTAACCTCCAGATCCAATCAGTTTTATGTTGTAGTGCTCTTTGATTTTGAATTTAATACTGCTACGAATCAGATCATTTTTATTATTTCCGTATTGCACCATGAGGTAAGATGGCATGGACACCTTTCACACCATTTACCACTTGAGTAATTCGCAGGTCTACAGAAACGCTTGCTAGAGCTGTCACCTCTACCTTTTGAATTCCGTAAAACTTTTGCATCAACCATTTCGTCGAGTGCCATAGCTGCAACCTCATTTAAATCCTCATAAATCCAAAAGTAATCCAACCTGCTGGTGTATTTGCTCTTGGCATAGTTAGCTTCATATCATCTCTAACACGCAATGTGATATCCACTACATCCATCGGATATTCAATAGCAGTTCCAGAACTTTCGCCATCCCCTTGCAATACATGACCGTCACAAATGGAAAATAAAGCTCCCTCCACCGAAATTGGCAAGAAGAGACTACCCCCTCTCACCAATTCTTTACAGTCAATATTTCCTCCACAATAGCGAGGTGGAGAAGTGGAATGAGTACCAGATTCAACTGGTGCAACCACCCATTCCCCCCATAAATGGAGATAAACCTACATGAAATGTCTGATTTCCTATTATTCCACTACCTGTCATAGTGGTTGCGTCTAGCTCCCCGTTTACCTGTAACCTCTCCGAATCTATCAGTCCTAGTTTTTCGTTTTGCCAGCTTGGAATTCCACCCGCCCAATTTCGCCCATACCGTACAGGTATCACTTCATTTACTCTTACTTCTAACACCATTCCCGGTTTTGCCTTTCGAATTGAAATAGGTCCAATTATCGGATGTCCAGGCTTCTCTTCCTTCTCCCTTGAATCAAAGATACTTCTTACTCATGCTTAGAGCTTGAATATCCCCATTGAATATCAAGGGTTTTTAATTGAATCGAATCTCCTGAATCAATGGTTAAGATAGATTCATATCCATTATTAAAAGAACCATGGAAGTTTTTCGTTTCAAGTTCTAGTTTATGTATCATAAATACCCACTCCTTCAGGAAATCGCCTTAATTAATGCCATGAACAAGTTACTGAGTGCGTACTTCCTATCATCATAGTATCAAATTAGTAGTTTTATTTTCATCTCGGGGTATTGTCACTAATTATCTGTCACTTGTTATG
>NZ_JBFUKT010000007.1:0-48198 GCF_056400705.1 Paenisporosarcina sp. P5_A11 | reverse complement strand
ATATTGTTGCCCTTAAAGAGTAGAGGCGGAAAAGATACCGCTATAATATCTTAAACAAGCGAGCAAACTCCGTGAACTCTACGGCAAGGCTCGCTTTTTATACTTTAATTAAACGGAGGTTATACGATATGTCAACGAAATCAACGGACTTTTACTGCTACTCAACTACGCTATTCCACTTCTTAAAAGCGAATGGACTGCGTTATAAATATACCACGCTACACGAACGCACAGGCAACCGTATGTGGGTGTTTGAGCGTATCACTACACTAACTACGCTACTAGACGAATACGACGCTAGGAAGGCGCAGGCACGCGAAGAAGGACGTATCACTAATTAGTTAACGGAAATCAACCTAGTAAACGGAGGGCTTTTTAATGAGTGAAGAAACGAAAAAAGGCGCATTGCCATTCGAAGTAAATCACGGATTCACGCAGATACCTAACGCAGTCATGCGCCACTATCAGTATTACCCGAAATTCAACGGCAGTACCACTAACGTATATGGCTTTCTACTATCACAATATAATAGCGCGTTCGGTTACGCATTTCCTACGCATGTACACGTTGCGCAAGCGTTGAACTTAACAGAAAAGACGGCACGCGGTCATATCGCTATATTACGCGAAGTTGGCTTAATTACGATAACAGAGAACGGCAGATTCGGTAATCATACGTATAAGTTTAATAAACCGATTGAAATAGCGGATCATTTCTTCGCTAAGTTTCCGCAAGCTGCCAAGTGTAAGCGTAAATCAGACGAATCATGGGCGAAGATATTACCGGATAAGATTGCACGTAAGGCGGAAATGTTAGCGGTGAAGGACGTTAAGAGTACGGAAATAACCGAAGATATACTCGATTGGCTATAACGTCCGGTAATTATTACCGTCACGTCCGGTAGTTTTTACCGTTCGTAACGGTAATTATTATCCCGTATATATACTTACTTATAAAGACTTACGTATAAAGACTTACATTGCGCCAGCTAAAGCTAACGCAGATATCGATATAGGTATGTAATCGAAAAGGAACTTAAGTGCAAACGGAGAGAAAGACAGCGTCCGGTAATTATTACCGTTCGTTATTAAAACGAGCAACATTACGCAGCAATAGCGTGAGTGTTGCGTAATACTAGCGAATTCACTCGTTGATATTACGGAGTACTTACTTCATCGTAGGTAGATTACGACTGATCCTCGTAATTGAATTGGCGGAACCCTACCGCCTTTCTACGTTATACATTAGGGACATCGAAAAGGGGACGATTAGAATGGCGAGAAAAGCGGTACCACTAATTACGTTAATTATTGAAGGAAACGAAGTAATAGCGAAAGAATGTCGCGGATGCTTCGAGGTTAAACCGTTAGAACTTTATAACAAAACAACCGACGGAAGTGCAGGCGGACGTAGTTCGAAGTGTAAGGATTGTAAACGTAAGTATCGCGAAGTTAATGCGGATAAGATTAGCGCAAGACAGAAGGAACATTATCGTAATAATCACGCATCAATACGCGAAGCACAATCAGTTTACTACCAAGATAACAAAGAGAAGATAGACGCTGTAAATAAGCAATGGTATACCGACAATAAGGAACGTAAATTAGCTTACGATAAAATATACCGCGAACAAAACAGAGAGCACGGCAGAGAAGTTGCGAAAGAGTGGTATAAACGTAACATTGATTCCGAAAGAGAGCGCTCAAAGATAAAATTACATCATAGAAGAGCCATTGAAAAAGGACTTAGGACTGGTTTCGATGAAGATTGGAAAGGTTTAATACTTAGAGTTTACGGTGGTTGTATTCTTACAGGAACTCAAGATAACATACATTGGGATCACTTTATCCCGTTAGCTACCGGAAAAGGTGGTTCATATGCAGGTAACATGGTTCCGTTATCAGCGAGTCTTAACTTACAAAAAGGAACTAAGAACCCTATAGATTTTCTAATTTCAAAAGGGATGTCGTATGAACGAATATACGATGTCCTTTTTATATTGGCGTGGTTAAACGATATGGACGTAGTAGAATACGTCGGATATGTATACGAATGTTTCGAAGAAAAGGAGGTGGGATAATTGACGAAGAAATTAAATGAGAAACAAATCGCAGCAATCGCTATCCTATCGCAACCCAAACGCGGTGGATTAACGTATGAGCAAATCGCAGAGGAAGTCGGAGTAGCGAGGTCAACGCTATTCGAATGGAAGAAGAACGACGATTTCCACAACGCGTTAAAGGCGGAGATAGTACGTACCACTAGCGATAGACTACCGGAAGTATTCGCCTCAATGATCGATAACATCGTAGAAACAGGCAATGCCGCTGCTTTCCGCACGCTTATGCAGTTACACGGACTTCTTACGGAGAAGGTCGAGGTTAACAGTAAAGGCGGAACAACGGATATGGACAGTATTAAGGCGGAGATTGAACGTCTGCGTAACGTAGGTAAGTCCGAATAGTGTAACGGTGACCTATTATATAGAAGGAACTCCGATTAGCATACGATACATTGTCGGACTAAGGCGTCGTTTTATCAGGCGAACGGTCGTCGCGTGCGCCATAGCCAACGCTTTGACTAACGTATATACACGGACATAAACACCGCAATATACACCGTTCGCAATCGTATACTTAAACGAACACAACGGAAACGTACGAAATAAGCCGATTATATCGTTCGTTATAGTATTAATTACGTAAATGAACGTTCGTTTAATCGGACATACGTTTGTGAACGGATGTGCTGGCGGGCAAAAGACCCCCGGGGCGTCGGATTTACAAAACAGCGGCTCCTAGCCCGTTCAACTCGCGCATTTCAAATTTTCACTTTGACCTACGAAGCACTCGCGCTATCAGCCGGTGCTTTTTCGCATGTCTACGCAAACAAACGGAATGGAGGCGGTGTATATCGCATGGATTAACGGAGAGTGGATCAACGCAGTCAAACGCAAGGAACTAATCGATGTCTACGCGGAATACATCGCCGTCCTTGACGATAAGTTCCCCGACATTGACACGTTAGCAGACGCAGGTTACATCGAAGAATACTTAGAGAACGCGCAACAGTTAGAGC
This sequence comes from Paenisporosarcina sp. P5_A11, assembly GCF_056400705.1. Lineage (NCBI taxonomy): Bacteria > Bacillati > Bacillota > Bacilli > Caryophanales > Caryophanaceae > Paenisporosarcina > Paenisporosarcina sp. P5_A11. The sequence goes on along the minus strand of NZ_JBFUKT010000007.1, from coordinate 45,119 downwards.
GGTTAGAGCGGATACACCGTTGCGACGGTAACCTAATGGAGTTCGCCATCGAATACTTCTCGGAATCACGTAACCCCGGTAACGACGGCAACTGGGCGGGATTTGACGTGTTAAAGGCGTCAGACTCACCGGAATTCCACCGCAACTTAGTCGGAATGATGGACGAAGTATCGACGGACAAGAAGAACGCAAAAGTAGCCGCAGCAATCGCAAGGTCACACGGTAAGTCGACGTGGTTATCGAAAGGTTTCCCGGTAAGCGAAGTAGTATACCGTAAACGATCGTATATCATCATCATATCCGAAACGCCTTCCGTATCGAAAGCGAATATGGAATGGATACGGAACCAACTGAAATTTAATCGTAAATTACGCGAAGACTTCGGTCCGTTATTGTCTCCGAAAGACCAATCGAATATTACGGATAACAGCGAAGAATTCATCGCTTGGCATGAAGACGGTAATGGCGGTAAAAAGCAATTAGCGCTAATGCAGGCGGCGTCAACCGGTCAAGCGTTACGTGGACGTAACTGGAACGGTACTCGACCGGATTTAATTATATGCGATGACTTAGAAGACGCGCGTCCAGGCGGTAACGCAAGCACGGTCGACCAACGTACGAAATTACGCGACTGGTTTAGTCAAACGGTAATGCCGTTAGGTGATCCGAAAGGCGTTAAAACTGCATTCGTCATAATGGGTACGACGGTTCACGTTTCCGCGTTATTAATGCACATTTTATACGAACGCGCCGACTTTACCTCGCAGATATACCGCGCCATTATCAAGGAACCTACGCGGATGGACTTGTGGGAAAAGTGCCGCATTATTTACACTGACCGCGACATACCGAAACGAGCGGACGTAGCACGGCAATTCTACGAGGATAATCGCGAAGTAATGGACGAAGGTTCGGAAGTTCTATGGCAAGACTTTCAGCCGATATGGAAGCTGATGACGTGGAAGTGGGACAACGGAAGTAAAGCGTTCAACACGGAGTATCAGAATAATCCGATTGACCCGGAATCAATGATTTTTAATCCCGAAACATTCACGTATCACAGCGGAGATATCGACGTACTAAACGATGAATACGAAGTTTCGTTCGGCGTCGATTTAGCGATGGGTAAAAAAGCACGCGGAGATTATTCGGCAATTGCGGTAACAGCACGCAGTAAACAGACCGGCATTATTTACGTAGTTGACGCGTATGGCGAGCGTATTAAGCCTGACGAATTTATGAAAGTTATCGTCGATAAAGTATTAGCGTATCAACCGACAGTAATCGGAATTGAGGCGCAGTTTGCGCAAGAGTTCTTTGTAGACGAGTTGAAAAAGGCGCTCACACGCGTAGGGTATCCGGCAGGAACTCGCGTCAAAAAGATTTATCAAGTATCGCGTAAAGAACTCCGTATCGAGGCGATGATTCCCGACATTGAAAGCGGTACGATTCGATTCAATAAACGGCACGCTCTTTTATTAGAGCAATTCGAACAATACGGCACTGGCGCGCATGACGATTTGCCCGATGCATTATCAATGTCGGTGACGTCGTTAGCAGACACGCAAATAAGCGTAGCAACCGTCCGACGCAACGACCGATGGAACACGCAAGGAAGTCAACGATATAACAGACGTTAATAAACGAAAGGAGGCGTACAATGGCGGATTTCAACATACTTAATTCCGAAGATATGGACACGTTACTATTCAATCCGTTTCAGCAAGCGTTAGGCGCTACGGAACACCAACGTTTGCAACAGCAATACCGCAATTACCTGTACTACGACGGCTATCAGCACAAAGGCGCGTCAGACGAACTCGTCAAAGCCGAAGATGTACCGCGACCGCCCGGACTTGACTACGACCCGACGCGATTCGTAAGTAACTACGCTCGCCTGCTCGTCAGCAAAAAGGCGAAGTGGCAAATGTCGGGCGCACACGGAATCGACGTAAAGGTACGTCAGTTAGGCGCGGAAGACTCACTGGAACAACAAGCGGAGTATAAGCGTGCGGAAGCGTACGAGGCGATTATCACGCAATTACGACGTGAGAACAACGCAAAGTCACGTTTGATACAAGCGGCGCGCGACCGCCTTATCGCCGGGCGTGTAGCGGTGAAAATCCTATTTAATCCGACGAACGGTCGCCTTAAATGGGTGTGGCATCCGGATACTGAAACGTTCCCGATTTATTCCGAAGATGACTTCGAAGATTTAATCGCGTGCCACTTTGTCCGCGAGAAAACGATTGACGGCGAACTGTTTTATCAGAAGCAAACGTTCGAAATGATCGACGGCGAGTGTTGGTTATCGGAGGGTCTGTACAATGCGGAATTAAAACGCGTAAAGGTAATCACGGAAAAAGCTTCGATGGGCTTAGCGTTCTTACCCGTCGTATTAGTACCGATTGAAGACCTCGCGGGAGAGCCGGCAATGTCGAAGGAGTTCGACGACATCAAAGCGTTATCCGCGATACTAAACGCAATGAACGAAGACGCAGTGGATGCACTTAAATTCGAGATGTTCGGTATCACCGCAGTAATCAACGCACCTGCCGGAACAGCGGCGAAGATGGAAATAGCGCCGGGCTCAGTCGTTGAAATAACCGGTTCAAATGACGCAAGACCTCCTGACATTAAGAAAGTCGAAGGTAGCTTCGGTTGGTATCAAGCGTTTAACTCACAGGTCGAACGAACGAAATCGACGATGTTCGAATTATCGTCATTACCGCAGTCCAATATCGCCGACCTTAACTTCGGCGGAATGAACTCGGACGCAATGAGAATCGTATTTCATGACGTGATACAAGACACGGAAGAGCACTGGCTAACGTGGGGTCCTAAGTTAACGGAGTTACACGAAAAGTCCGTACGTTATTTACAAGAGCGTGCGAAGACGGCTAAGACGTTCGCATACGACAAAGACGCGCTATCACTAATCGGCGACAACTACGAACACGATATTAAATTCTCGTTACCATTACCGGATAATCGCGCAGACTTAATCGACTTGCTCACGTTAGAAATGACGGCAGGCTTAGAGTCGCAAGCAGGCGCATTATCGCGAGCAGGCGTAGAGAATACGGCGGCTAAGCGTGAAGAGATTGCGCAGGACGTTAAGCGTTTGCAAGAACGGCAAGACCCGTATCCATTAGGGACGGAAGACAACGGAGAATAAACGTAACACGACCGATACGCGATGTCGGAAAAAGCATCGGAATCAATGTGCGACGGCACTGAAACGGAGGAATTAAAATGGCAGACGAATTAAGAGATACGGAAGTTGTTAACGAGGTTAAAACGGAAACAGCGGAAGTAGGCGCAAAGTACACGCAACAAGATGTCGACAGAATCGTCGGTGAGCGCCTAGCACGAGAGAAGGCGAAGTCGGACAAAGCCGTTGCAGAAGCAAAAGCCGAATCCGAGCGTAAGCAACTCGAAGAACAAAGCGAGTTTAAGACGTTGTATGAAAAGTCGCAACTTGAACTCGAAGATATTCGCAATCAAGCGCAAGCCGAACGCCTCAACACGAAGAAGCAATCGCTATTACTTGAAGCGGGTTACCCTGCGGATAAACTAGCGGACTTGCTCGACTTTGTAACGGGCGAAGACGAAGAAGCGGTGAAGGCTAGCGTAGATAAGTTAATGCGCGTAGCACCACCGAAGGCAGCACCGATTGATCCGGCAGTTAGCGGAGGAAATCGACAACAAGCAACACAGGAAACGTTAAAGGAAAAAGGACGCAAGCGATTCGATGAATTGCGAGCAAAAGGATTACTATAAAAACAACTACTAGGAGGATTTTAAAAATGGCAGGTTACTCATTAAATACTACTCGCGACGCTTTTCAAGGTGGCAAAAACATTCTAGCTTCTGAACACTTTCAATTCGTACACGGTGGAGCAACGTTAAAAGCATCAGTTATCGGTGCAGTAAAACTTGAAGTAGGTACCGCAATTATGCGTAAAATCTCTACTGGTTTCTACGAGAAATACGCAGACGCTACAGGCGCAATTCCAGTAGGCTACGATAACTTCAGCATTCTTAATGTAGACGTACAACTTGACGGAGTGAATGACGTAGTGGTTGGCGAAGTATTAATTCGCGGATCAGTATACGACGCTAAATTAAACGCTAACGTAACAGCGGCTTTCAAAACAGAAACTAAAGATAAGTTTTTCTTCGTTAAGCACATCTAATTTCGACGCACTCACATGAGGCGTCTTTTTTATTGACCAAAAACTAAAACAACTACTAGGAGGATTTTAAAAATGGCAGGTTTAGGACATTTAGAAGCATTCAATCAAGAAACATTATTAGGTTTGGTAGACGAGTCGGTACGTAGCGCAGAAAACACGTTAGGCGACGCATTCTTACCGAACCGCAACGTATACTCTACGAATTTCGCGTATGATATCATCAAACAATCGAAACACATCGGTGCAATGATTGGTTACGGCGCAGAACCGCCAGTAATCGACCGTGACGCAGTTGCTAAAATGCACGGTGAAATCGCTAAGATGGGTCTTAAATATATCGCTACGGAAGAAGAATTACTTGCGTTAAATCAAGCGCGTAACAACGGCGAACAATCGGATATGGTTGACCGTTTAACTGTAAAAGGTCTTGATCTTGTTCAAGCGATTCAACGTCGTATCGCAGTAGCGAAAATGGAAGCTATCACGAAGGGTAACTTCGCATACAACAAAAATGGCGTAAAAGTTAACATCGACTTCGGCGTACCTGCGGGTCATAAAGTCGCTCAAACGGCACCTAACAACTGGGCAACTGCGGATCACGATATTATCGGAGACTTACTAACTTGGGCTTCTACTTACGAAACTTCTAACGGTCGCGCGCCACAAGCTATCCTAGTATCTCGCGAAGTATTCGCTTTAATCGCTAAGAACCAAGGTGTAATCGTTGACGCAGGACGTCCAACAGGCGCGTTACGTGCAAGCGAAGCAGACGTTCAAGCGGTACTTTCTGATAACGGATTACCTGCAATTACAGTCGTTCGTGACCGTAAAGTAACGGTTAAAGACGTTTACACGGGATTAGACGAAGTAATCGAGTACATGCCGGTTAACCGCGTAGTATTCGTATCTGAAGGATTAGGTAACTTCTTAATGGGTCCTACGGTAGAGAAGAACTTCCAACCGGGTATCTTCCTTGATGCTTACGATAAGAAAGAACCGATTCAGTCGATTTTCCGCGCTGTTGCAGCAGGATTCCCGGCTATCGAAAATCCATCGTTACTATTCCACGCTGACGTATACACTCCGTAATGAGTAACGTTAAAGTCCGAGTTACAGGCGCGGTTGTCGACGGCAACGCGCACGGCTCGGTAATTGAAATCGACGGTAAGTCAGCGGAGCATTTAGTTTCGCTAGGCTATGTCGAATTAGTAGCGGAAGAATCAAAGCCGAAAGCGAAGGCGGAGTCAGCGCCGACCAACGCAGTTAAGCCGGCAGAGAAACCGAAGCCACAACGTAAGTCAACGAAGGACAAATAGGAGGTACGCAAATGGCGACGCTAACACAGATGACCGAACGGCTTTCTAAACGGTTCACCGCCGTAACTGCGCAACCTGCGCTAGAAGCGGCTGCGATAGACGTCATGGCGGACACGTTCGAGTTATTCGGATATGCGTCAGCCGACGTACCTATCACGGATATAAACCGACTACTAGCGTATAGTTCCTCGGAACTTGCGTTACAAATCGCATTAGACGCAGCACGATTCTTTAAATACACAGACGGCGAAGAATCCGTAGACAAGTCGATGGTATCGAAAGAGTACCGTGCTTTTGCGACGTTATTCAAAGCGGATTATCTTGCGGAAGAAGCGAAACAAGTCTCAGCCGATGGTTCAGTATTCCGCGTTATGAAACGACTTGACCGCCCATGAGTAAGCAAGCGGAGTTAGACGCGATTTACGCCAAACTCGCGCGTGATTACGGCAAGTTAAACGACAAGCAAGTAGCGCAAGGAATCAAGGAAGTCGGACGTGTCCGTGGCGACATTGCGGGATTACTATCAGAGTTTGCCGAAAATAACGGCACGGTCAAACGTCAACGACTATCGAGGCTCTTGCGCGAACTTGACGCCGTGGAAAAGCTACTACGCGAATACGGTTCTGCAACGATTACCGAAGCAATTCGGCAGTCTAGCGAATTCGCAATCGCGGGCTTAAACGCAGGAACAGCGTCTATTATCGGAACACCTATGGTATCCGCAGGAATCGGAAAGCTTAATAAGCAAACGGTCGACTACGTGATTCGCCGATTCGGTGACGACGGCTTAGTGCTATCGGATCGAGTATGGGGTACTAGCGGAGAAATACGTGATTCGATTGCAAGCGTCTTACGTACCGGTATTATCCGAGGCGATAACGTTAGTTCGATGGTTCGTGATGTTCGGAAAGTATATGACGCAGAAACGTGGAAGATTAAACGGTTAGTTGTGACGGAAGGCAATACGGCTTATCGCGTAGCAAGCGCTAATAGCGTCAAGCAAAGCGATGTAGCGAAGTACGTAAAGATTAACGAGAACGGTAGCCGACACGGAAACCATACGAATCACCGATGCTACAAGTTAGCGAAGGTTGATAAGTACGGCGAAGGTGCCGGTATTTATTTACCGACTGACTCCGAAATCTACATGCCACATCCGCAATGTTCTTCCTATTTAACTGCGGTGATTTTAGATAAATACTTAACGGGCGACTTCGGTGGCTCTAAAACTTAGGAGGTGACTACGTGTTAAACGACGCAGACATCGAATTAATGAAGCAAACACGCAAGGAAATCGTCAGCAACCGACAGACGCTAATAACAATCGCTTATACGTGCGCAGGAACGGTCGACGAATTTACTGGCGAAGTTATCGGCGGTGAAGAAATATCACGCGACGTAATGTCCGTAGTCACCGAGATAAGTTCGACGGCAGGCACGGGGAGCGAGCACGTTTTAATCAGCGGAATTGCCTTCGAAAAGGGCGACGTATGGCTAAGTATCGATTTCGACTTAATCGCCGATATCCACACGTTTATCACCCGATTACGATACGACGGTCAATGGTACACCGTACTGGCTACGGATAAAAAGGGCATCGGCGCAATTAACCGCGTAGAAGTACTCGGGAGGTTGACGACTTAATGGCAAAAACCTTTAACGTAAAAGTAACGGGACTCGAAGAGACACTCCGCAAACTGGATAAACAACTTGGTCAGCAAGCGATAGACGATATCGATAACATTACCGAAGCGTACGCGAAGAAGATGGCGGCAGAGTCGGCGGAAATGGCCCCGTTAAAGGACGCCTTCCTTAAGAACTCTATCGCATCCAGTCCGCAAGTATCTAACGATGATATCCGCGTTTGGGAATATGGGAGCAACTTACCGTACGCCACACGTCAGGAATACGAACACAAGACGAATAAGGCGTTTATACGGAAATCAGTATGGAATAATCGCGAGCAGTACCGCGCTGCCATACGTAAGCGCATATCGAGAGGGTGACGTCATGCAACACGAAATACACTACTCGCTGAAACGGCATTTAGAATCGAAGTTTGCGGGCGTTCCCGTCGTATGGATTTACGATGGCGTCGCGTTGCCTGCGGTTAAACCGTTCATCACCGTCGAGCAGATGCAGAATAACAACGCAATATTATCGAAGGGTCGCGAGTCTTTACAAACGATATACCGTTTCCAAATCGGATTATATGCGAAGGACTCAACGTCTAAAGCACGGATGCAGTCGCAGATTAAGCAAGCGCTCAACTTCGAGCAGATAACGCTATATAACACGTCAACGTCGCCTGCAATCGCAAGCGGCTTTTTTGATGCGTTCGTAACGTCGGAAGTGCCTATACCGGCGGAGGTTAGTGAGGCGGAAACACAGAAACACAAGGTATTTTTTACGGTTGAAATTCCATTCCTTTACGGAAGAAATAACACGACTATATAGGAGGAAACTAAATGGCATCGAACGTAATGAAGGGTAGTAACATAGTTTTCGCAGTCCGTTTCACAGATGATTTATCAGCGGAAAAAACACTACGCGTATTAAATCAAACGGGCGGTTCACGTTCTAAAGAACGCGACGAAATCGAATTAAATACCAAAGATATTGAAGGCTCTGACTATGGGAAAAAGACGGAAACAATCAGCTTTGAAGGTTTAGTAACGGAAGACGACGGCGCACTTGCGTACTTAGAGTCTTGCGTAGACGACGCTTTATACGCTGAAATCCTCGAAGTAAACATTTTAACAAAAGAAGCTAAAGTCGGCACGTACATGGTGTCTTCGCTTGAATACGATTACTCTGACGACGAATCAGCGACATACTCGTTTGAAGCGAAATTAAGTGGTGAAGTCACGGCTGAAACATTAACGACAGTACCAGCTGGCGACACGATTGCTCCACCAGTAGCTTAATTTTAACTTGCGGAGGCTTAACGGCCTCCTTTTCTTTTTGACTACGTAATACAAAACTACGTCTACCGACGGTAAAAAGGGGCAGATTTTCAATGGCGAATTTCAAAATTAACGGTAAAGAACACGAACTAAAACTAACATATGCAGGCGTTAAATACTTAAACAAAGTAGCGGACGGCGGTGCACTAGCAGTCGTAGGTCAAGCGATGCAAGGTGACGCTGAATTATTCCCGCACATTATATCGGCAGCACTTAAACATACGGAACTTAACCACACGTTAGAAGACGTAGAGCAGGCGATTGAACAAGCGGTTGCAGAAGAACGTATCGACTTCCTCGAAGTTATGCGAATCTCTAACGAAATTATTTCCGAGAGTTTTTTCTACAAAGCGATCATAGCGAAGATGATGAGCGACAACAAGGACGCGAAGAAAGCGCTAGACAAGCTACTGAAATAACCGAGCGGTACTTACGTGGTTTATCCGAAGTCGAACGTGCAGTAGCGGACGGTTGGCGTTATTTAGAGTTGAAGCCTGCGGAGATATTATCGTTAACACCGCGCGAGTTAACGATACTCATGAAGGCGCAGACAGAACGGCAATACGACGACTATGAACGAATGGCATTCGGAGCAATGATGATAGAAAACGCTAGCCGTATTAAGAAGCCGAAGACAACCGACTTATTCAAACGTCCGACAGACGAAGGTAGCCGTAAGGGACGGAAGTCAGCGAAAGAACTCCGTGAGCAAATAGAACAGCAACAAGCGTTACTTTCGCAATTCACATTTACGAAATGAGCGACGGAAGGAGGTCGTTAGATGAACGAAAATATAGTCGTACGCATAGGAGCCGATATATCGCAACTTAGTTCACAACTCGGTCAAGCAAAACGCGATTTAGGTAGCTTCGGCGACGGTATGAAAAACGTTGGCGCAAGCATGGCTACGTCATTCGGAGCAGCTACGTTAGCGATCGGGGCAGGGTTAGGATTCGCGGTCAAGAAAGCAGCAGACTTTGACACGCAGATACGAAAGGCAGGCGCAATTGCCGGAGCATCTACGGAGGAACTCGACAAAATGAAACAATCGGCGTTAGAACTCGGGGCAACGACAAGTCAAAGCGCAAGTTCAACCGCAGCAGCGATGACGGAACTCGCGGCAAAAGGAATGTCGGCGAATGAAGTAATCGCTGCAATGCCCGGAATCATATCGGCTGCGGAAGCGTCAGGTGAAGATTTAGCATTAGCGGCGGATACTGTATCGTCGGCGTTGAACATATGGGGGTTTGAAGCTAGTGAATCAAGTCGTATTGCAGACGTACTAACGGAATCAGCAAATTCGTCAGCAGCCGGAATTGACAGTCTTGGGTATGTCCTCAAATATGCGGGAGCACCAGCCGCAGCATTAGGGATATCTTTAGAAGAAGTAGCGGCAGCCGCAGGAATTATGACAGATGCAGGATTGGACGGAAGCAACGCAGGAACGTCATTACGTGCTTCACTACTTGCACTTAATAGCCCTGCGACAGCGCAGTCAAAAATCATGGAAAAGCTAGGTATATCCACAAAGAATAGTAAAAACGAAACTAAATCCTTATCGGAAATCGTAGATAATGTGACTAAATCAATGGAAGGTATGACCGAAGCGGAAAAAGTTGCGACACTATCAAAACTAGTCGGAACAGAAGCCGTATCCGGATTCCTTCAATTAATGAAAGCCGGTCCCTCAGTAATTGATAAAAACACGGAAGCACTACGTAACTCCGCAGGAGCATCCGCAGAAGCGGCGGCTAAGATGAAAGCCGGCATAGGAGGAGCACTCGAAAACTTATCGGGTGCATTCGAATCCCTTGCGATTACAATCGGGGATCAATTAGTTCCGATAGTTACGGCAGTTGCTAAATTCCTTACGAAATTAGCGGAGAAGTTTATGAGCTTATCAGACGGAGTTAAGAAGTTCCTCGTTATAGGGACATTGATAGCCGGCATATTCACAGCAATCGCGGCAGGTATCGGCGTTTTGTTAATGGTGGTCGGTGGTGCAATTACCGGGCTTACCGCGATTGCAGGGGCGTTAGGTATAGCAGGAGGAGCAGCGGGATTACTCGGTGCTGCATTTACGTTATTAACAGGGCCAATCGGAATAGCGATTGCAGCGATAGTAGGCATCGGCGCAATACTCGTACTAGCGTATAACAAGGTTGGGTGGTTTCGTGACGCTGTAAATACCGCGTGGACAGCGATTAAGAACGCTACGTTGGTTGCGTTTAATGCGGTTAAGTCCGTCATCGTGAAAGTAATGGCGGAAGTTATGGTATTCGTCGGGCAGATACTAGGTAAGCTAAAGGCGTTTTGGGCGGAGCACGGCGCGTCAATTACTAAGTTAGTTAGCGGATCATTTAACGCGGTGTTGAGCGTAATTAAATCCGTAATGGGTTATATACAAGGTATTTTTCAAGCGGTATGGCCTATCATTTCGGGCGCGGTACAAATTGCGTGGGCGTTGATTAAAACTATCGTTAGTTCTTCGCTAGATATCATCCTAGGAATCGTCGGTGCGGTAATGAACGTACTCGAAGGTGATTGGAGAGGCGCATGGAATTCAATTAAACAAATCGTAGTAGACGTATGGGGTAACATTAAGAGCTACCTCGGAAGCATCGACTTAGCGTCAATCGGACGCAACATCATGCAAGGTCTTGTACGCGGTATTTCGTCAATGTCGGGAGCAGTAAAAGACACCGTTAAAGGCATCGCAAATGCTATCCCATCCGGCGTGAAGAAACTACTCGGAATTCACTCGCCATCCCGCGTAATGATGGCACTCGGAGAATTCGTCGGTCAAGGTTTAGCGAAAGGTGTCACCGGAACTGCGAAGCAGGTAGCGTCAGCAGGCAAAAGCCTAGCGTCGAAACTGAATAGCGCAATCGCTAACAAGACGACCGGCAAAGGTTTGGATTCCGCATTAGCATCGGTACGCACATATGCGTCTAAACAAATCGCAATCCTCGGAAGCATCGCTAAAAACCGCGAAGCTATTTCCGGTAAGTTAAAGGTGGCAAACGATAAGCTAGCCGAAGCAATGAAGGTACGTAACGACTTCGCTAAATCGGTTACAGATGGGGCGCTAAGCTTCGCGTCAATCGGTAACGTCGATGCTAAAACAGGCGACGACTTTGCGATGCAACTACGCGAACGCCTTCACTCGATTACCGAATTCCAAGCGAATATTAAACGCCTACAAAAAGCCGGTCTTAATAAAACCGCGTTACAGGATATCATCAACGCAGGTGTCGAAGGTGGCGGAGCGAAAGCGGCAATACTAGCAGGCGCAACTTCAGAAGCAATCAAGGATATCAACTCGACACAAACGAAAATCAACGCAGCATCTAAAGCACTCGGCAAAGACGCGGCTGACCAGTTCTTCGGAGCAGGCGTCATGGCAGCACAAGGCATCGCGAAAGGTTTAGCGTCACAAGCGAAAGCGTTAGAATTATCGGCTAACAAGATTTCCGATGCACTCGTTAAAGCCGTTAAACGCAGACTCGATATTCATTCGCCGTCCCGTGTGCTTGCTGAAATCGGTAAATTTACAGGACTCGGTCTAATCAAAGGATTGGACGGTCAAATGTCGAGTGTCGAGCGCATGGGTCAATCGCTAGCAAACGCAGCAGTGGCTAAACCGACGCTGTCATACGCAACGCCGAGCGGCGCTTCATACAGTAGCCTATCGTCAGCATTAAGCGGTTCGGTCGACGTTTCAACAACGGAACAAAGCGGTTTACTACGTGAAATAGTTTCGGCTATCCGCGAAGGCCAAGTATTGACGATTGACGGCAGACGCGCAGGCGGTACTCTAGCGCCACACGTAAAGGCTAAGAACGATATGGTTACGGCATTCAGACGCAATGGAAACGGAGGAGGTGTATACGGTGTTTAAATCACCCGAGAATATAACGATTAACAACGTAGACTTATCGGCATTATTTGACGAAGGCACCGACGCCTACTTCGTAGTCAACGCGGTTCGAGGTCGTGACGAAGATGAATACGGACTACTACAAACGAGGGTGCCTACGCGAGTGGGCGCTTATTTACTCGGCAAGGAAACGGGCAATCGTGTGGTCGAAGTCGACTTTACGTTAAAAGGCGTTAGTCACATCGATGTACGTAATAAACTTACGCATATCCGCGACTTAATGCAGACGTCGGAATTAACTCTCGTATTCGACGATGATCCGGAAATATATCATCGAGGTACATTTGTGTCGTTATCTAATCGCGACGAAGTCCGCACGATATACCAAGGTACGCTCACGTTTGACTGCGACCCTTATAGATACTTCGTCAGCACAAAGACGTATGCGTTTATCGACGGTCTTGTCACGGTGAATAACGTAGGCACAGGCGTATCAGAACCGATTTACACGATTACGGCAAACGAAAGCATTACGTATGTGGATGTATTTAATGACGATAACTATATACGCGTAGGGCAACCGGCACCTGTCGATATGACACCGGTAGCACGCGAAGAATTAATGATGTCCGATGCGATGGCGTCTACAGTCGGTTGGACAACGGCAGGCACTAGCGTAGACGGCGGAGTTGTTGCAGGTACGATGGCTGCGAATGGTTACTCGTTTTCGGCGTCAAGTTACGGAACAGGTCCGGCGTGGCATGGTCCAGCGTTGAAACGTTCTATACCGGGCGCACCGTTAACCGACTTTATGGTTAGCACGCGCTTTAATATATCGGGCACAGCGTCGAATTTACGTGGACGTGTGGAGTTTACGTTGCTAGACGACTTATCGCAAGTTACTGCTAAATTCGCAATGAAACGCGTCGGAGGCGGAGCAGGCGGTAATGTAGCCGAGTTGCGTTTAGGAGATGCCTCTAACGGTAAAACCGTTTTAAATTTCGCGGGTACAAAAGGAAACGCATGGCGTAATTTCACGGGTATCATGCGTCTGACACGTACAGGTCAAGAATGGACGATATACGTAGCGATTGTAGATGCCGAAACCGGAAAGCATCATACGAGGTACTACTATACGTACAGTGACCGCGAAGTATCATTTGCGCGTAATTTATCGCAAATACAAATACACATCGGAGCATACGGTACTAACGCAACTAATCCGATGGACATTCGCGATATAAAAATTTACCGAATCAATCAAGTTACGGCAACGGAAATACCTTACATTGCGCATGCAGGTGATGTCATTACGGTAGATACTACGCAGAATCTAATCGCAATTAACGGAGAGGAGCGCAATGACTTGAAGGATTTCGGCGGTACTTACTTCGACTTACAAAAAGGCAGTACAACGTTAGCAGTCGAACCATCCGACAAAGTTGACGCAACTGTTACGTTTAGGGAGCGAAATCGATGACGCAAATATACGTACTAGACGCACAAAACGATAGGCTCCGCGGCGAATTGAATAACCGCGGAAGAAGCATATTCCGCAACGATCGTTTGTATAGCGAGTTATGGGGCGAATACTCATTCGAATTTGAAATGCCCGCGAACATAAAAGAATCGGAATACTTCGAAGACCGCGCACGCATATTAGTGCCGGGAGAAGATGGAGGTTACGAGGAATTTATTATATACGAAACGTCTACTTTCTTAGACGGCGGTGTTCCGTGGAAGCGTGTTATAGCGGAATCATCTTCGCGTGAACTCGACGGTTTGAAGATATTAAACCCGACTTCATACGCAGGTTTAACGCTTAAGCAGTACGCGCAGTTAGCACTAGGTAGTACGGGATGGACTTACGGAATTGTCGACTTTATGGGCGCTAAGACGATTGCATACGACGAGCACGTAGGCGCATTCGCTTTCCTCGTTAAAGTCGCGAAGGAATTCGACGTAGAAATGCGTTTTCGCACGGAAGTAAGCGGCTCACGCGTAGTCGGTCGGTACATCGATTTAATTGAACGAATCGGCGCTAACCGACGTAAGGAAATCGAAATCGGCAAGGATTTAGTCAGCGTTGAACGTCAGGTACACAGCGGGCGCATCGTAACCGCGTTGCAGTGTATCGGACCCGACGCAGAAGACGGCACACCACTTACAGCGTTTGTCACGGACGAAGACGCTTATCAACGTTGGGCACGGAAAGACCCCGACGGCACTACGCATCATATCATCGGCATTTACAAGCCGGAGTCCGACAGAACGGATATGACGCAAGCGCAACTCGAACAATACGGGCGTACGGAACTAAAGAAACGTATTGACTCCGTAGTAGAATACCTTGTGAATGCCATCGATTTAGAAACGATATATCCGCATGAACGCGTAAGGCTAGGTGATTCCCTGCGCATCAAGAACCCGCAGTTTAGTCCGCCATTATACGCAGAGGCACGGGCGATAGCGGTCGAACGTTCGCTAACCGATCCGGCTGCGAAAAGCTACGTTATCGGCAACGTTGTCACATTTACGGAAGCAGACATTATGACTACGTTTAGAGCGTTGCAACGCTTATACGGCACGAAACTTATTAAAGGACCGATAGAACCGCCGGGACAATCTAAAACGATATGGATTAATACAAGCGGCACGTTAGACGTTCCGTATACGTATAACAGTCAAACATCGCAATGGGAGAAATACGCACCGACGGACGCAAGCGAGATTAACGGATTAGTCGTCGGTCAGCAATATAACGGCGTGTCCATTACACCGGAAAACGGCTTAGTGGTGGACAGGACTGATGGCTTAGTTGAAACGATTACGAATGCAACCGAAGGCTTTACGATACAGTCGCGTCCCACCGATTTATCGCCGTTTAAGAAAGTATTCTTCGCGGACGAAACCGGTAACTTAACGTTTGCAGGCGTAGCGCGAGGTGCGCAAATACTAATCGGTGGTTTAGATAACGCAGACGGCGTGCTAGTTATATACGGTGCTGACGGAATTCCAGTCGGAGAAATCAATGCGGCTTCGGGAACGTTTAACTTTCCGTCGCTTTCTGTCGGTGATTTATTCGCGCCGAACGTAGTGGCTTACGCAGATTACCGGAATGAAACGAGAATTATCCGTGTCGCTGAAAAGGCGGAACCGACTTTATCGGTAAGCGAGCCAAGTGACGAATATGACGGAGAATCATGGTTGACTCCATTACGAACAATATCTGAAGCATTAAGACGTATACCCCTTACGTTTAAAGGAACGGTGGAAATCGTACTAGTTGCAGGTCACACGTTTATAGGTGACGCGGATGTGTCGGGATTCAGTGGTGGTGGAAACATAATCATACGCAACGCATCGGTGGCAAGTGAACGAGCTAAAGTAGTAGGCGAAGTGCGTATCACAAGCAACTCTAATCACGTGGCGTGGGACGGAGTGGATATTGACTCAACTAGTCCTACTTCTGGAATTGCGTGTCTAGGTGCTGTCGGAATTATATCGGGATGCCGCATAAATGGTGCAACAGGAAATACCGATTTCGGCATAAGTGTAACATCGAGTGCTAATTTCCGAATTGATAACGTCACATACTCGAATTGTAAAACTGCGGTACGGGCGTCTTATGGTGGATATGCGCATGCCGTTGACAATACGGGTAGCGTAACTGGAATTGCGCTCGTCGCATACGGAGGCATCATATCCGGATCAGGGACAGCCCCGACAGGCATCGGCGGTAATACCTCGGCAGTAGTAGGCGGTCAGATTACGGGATCATGGACGTTCCCTGCGCCACCATCCACACCTGCCCCGATTGCTACGACGACGAAAAAAACGTGGTCAGCTACAAGCGATAGCGGAACATACCGAACGGATTTCGGCGGTAGTTGGGACACCGGTAGCAATTACGGCAATGTCGCTACGCAAGGTAAATGGGGGTCGTACGGCACGTTTTATGGCGCATGGTTCTTCGGTTCTGGCTTATCCACAACAGTCAGCGGTAAGACGATTAAGTCGATACGCGTCTATACAGGGCGTTTGTCGGGCGGTAGCGGTTCGGCGGTCAGCATTAAATTCAGACCGCATACGAGCAACAGTCGACCGAGCGGCAACATCGCCGTGCAGTCACCGGAGTACGGCGCTAACTTTAAGCCGGGGGAATCGAAGTGGGTAACGTTACCTACGTCATTCCACGCAGGATTTGCGAGTGGTTCGTATAAAGGCATCGGTATTTATAGCGGTACTAGCAATTACGCGAAGATGATCAAAGGCGCGAAAATCGAAATTACGTATCAATAAGAGGTGAGCGGATGAAAACGTTATTAGCATTCGGCGAAAGGTTGTCGGCGGATAAAATCGTCAAGACCGCAGACGCCATAGTGGGTTATTCCGACGGCAGAGAAGTGTTCGCCTTCCGGGGCGTGCGCGACTTTGCGCGGTTTAGCTTAGAGGATGATGCGGAATGGGATTTAGCAGAGTTATTAGACGTAAGACAAACGGAAACAGAAGGCGCGGTACTATCGCTTATGGATTTTATGATGGGAGGCGGTATTTAATTATGTACGGATTTATTTTGAATATGTACGTTATGCGTAGAATCACGGCGGACAAAGTGCGCTCATATGTGCCGTTTTATATCACGGAAGCAGAGCGCGATATGATACTCGCGACACCGCAAAACGAAATATAATAAAAGGAGTTGAACCGATTGTATAAACCGATTAGAAGAGCGGATTTAATTATTGGTGGTACGGCGGTCAAACAAGGCGAAATATTTACGCTAGGATTTCAGCTATTCGACGCAAACGGACTTGTCATCGTACCGACGGTCGGGCAGTCGCTTAGCGTAAAAGTCGCGAACAAAACAGGCGTTGTCTTTGAAACGGTAGCGTCCGTAGTTGACGACCATATCGAATTTACGATAGACGAAAACATCGGCGCAGGTAAGATGCGCGTCGAATTAACGGTAGGCGACGGTGTAAACGTATTACAGAAGTATCCGGCGAACGGATATATCGAATTATTGATATCCGCATCACTTGATGATATCGGAACAGGTACGATTTATACCGTAACGGCTGCGGAAATGTTCGAACGTATCGAAGGAAGCGAAGTCGCGTCGGCAGAGGCGGTAGCGAACGCGATTGAGGCGAAGGGAACTGCGGATGCGGTACGTGCGGATTTCGACTTAGTGGTTGCGGAGGCAGGATCGAGTAATCCGGAGGTCGTTTTAGCGCGTGGTGGAGAGGCGAATTTGAATGCGAGGCTTAGCGGCGTTGATTCGCAGTTGGCGGATACAGCGAAGAAGACAGCAAAAAACGCATTTTACGCAGAAGTAAATAGTCACCGATATAGAAAGCCGATGATAACAATTATTGACGATGATGGCAGACCTAAATTATGGACTGATTTTAAGCCAGTTATCGAAAGACAACAAGTTCCGATAACAGCGGCAATCATCACGAATAGAGTAGGCGATGACCTTCTAAGTGTAAATCTTACTCAAATGAAAGAGATGCAAAAATTAGGCGTTGAATTCGTCAATCACACAACAGATCATTCAGACCTTTTAACTCTAGCTACTGATGCTGAAATCGAATCGAAATTAAAACCTGCACAAGAATGGCTAAATAATAACGGGTTTAATGGGGATTACATTGTTTATCCTTTTGGTGGCGTTAATGCTAATATCAAAAAAATCGCTCGTAAGTTTAGTCGCGCGGGTATTGATATTAGTAGAGGTACTAATACTGGAATCAATTATCCACCTCTCGATACTTACTCGTTAGTAAGAACGGATTTTGAAACCAACAGTATAACTGCATTAAAAGCAAAAGTTGATGAAGCTATTACTAATAACGGATGGTTAATCATCATGAGCCATACAGGTTATGAATCATGGACTGCAAGCAAAATGGAAGAACTTATTGTCTATGCCAAAACAAAAGCTATTCAGTTTGTCACATTAGAGAATGGGATGAATCAAGTCGGCAACATTCTTGACACTGGAGATATTCTAGTAGGTGGAAATGGGATTATTATAGATGCAGACGGAGAAGCACACGGGAATAACATCGGGGTAACGAGAATTATAGTTACAACCTCTCTTACTAACACTACATCGATAACAAATTTCAAAAAGAGTACTGTTTCCATCGGGTATTTATTGGATGGAGTCGCTTCGAGTGGTGGATTCCCGACATTAAATGGAGGCGTTTTAGAAACACACAGATTTGCAAATGACGCATTTAGTTATCAGGTATATAAGCCATACGCAAGCTTTAACGTGTACAGACGAAAATGGAATACCACTACAAGTTTATGGAACGCTTGGGTAAATGAAAACTTTGTCCAATTGAGAGCCAATAATACTTACAGTTCGACTACAGCGCCTTCGGCAATTCCTGCACCCGACAGAGAAACGATCAACGTAGCGAGAGTGGATAGTGGAGGAGCGACAGGATTCCCCGAAAACTCAGCAGGTACGCTTTATTTCAATCCAATAGCTTCAACGGGATACGTTCACCAAATATACGTGTTACACGGAAGTGGGCGTATGTATAAACGAGCTTATGACAATAGCGCATGGACTGCTTGGTCACGCATAGATGCTCCAAGTGTTACGAAAGATGCGTCAGGAACTGTTGTGGGAGTGGTAAATGCGAATTCCTCAAAAGATGTGTCCGTAAACAGTGGTGCTTTTGCTCTCGGAGATACGTTGGTGACAAACCCGTATTCTGATTTACCTGCTGGAATTATCTATAATTCGTGGGTGAGTTCGGCTGGTGTCGCTAAAATACKAGTATTCAATATGACAGGAGCATCTATCGACTTAGGTACGATGCGATGGATAGTTAAGGCGATGAAGAATGACGTAACAGTATAAAAACAACAAACATTTGAAGCTATTGCTTAGTGGTCAGTAAATTGCTAGAATTAGGCATTGTTACTAATTGGAGGTAATGGCTTTGGTGTCTGTTAAGAGAATAATTACGAAGGCTTATATGAAGAGAATTCTAAGAAAAGAGCAAACATATAAAAACGAAGAGTGTAATTTAAATTATTTGTTTATTGAGAAGAAGAAAAGTGACCGACTATTAGTCGTATTCTCAGGATTCCCACCTGCAAATCAAAAAGGTGGATATAATTACGTGCTGAAATTTAGAGATTTCGACTGCAATAAGTTATACATTTTAGATGATTTTGGGAATGACTCAAGAGGTTCTTATTATTTAGGGGAAAATAAAAACTTCTTTATTGAAAGAGCAGTGAGTCAATTAATCGAAAAAATAGCATCCGAAAAAAATATACCACTTAAAAATATAATTACAGCAGGCTCTAGTAAAGGTGGATTTGCTGCTTTGTATTTTGCTTTTAAAAACGGTTACGGAACAGCAGTTTCAGGAGGCTCTCAGGTGTTGCTAGGAAATTACTTAGCGATTCCGGGACACGAAAACATCTTATCTTATATCACAGGTGGTCGTAGTAATAAAGAAGTGGAGTATTTGAACGGAGTACTTTTGGATTTAGTTACTTCCACAGAAACGAGCCCACATCTTTATTTACACGTTGGCAAAAACGACCACCATTATCAAGACCATACGATCCCACTATTGGATGTTCTTAAGTCGAAGGATTTTAAATATAATCTTGATTTAGCTGATTATGAAAATCACAGTGATTTGGGTAAACATTACCCGATATATGCAAGAAATATGATTCAAAGAAAATTAACAGGTCAATACGATAATAAACTTTAGGAACAAATTGCGAACAACCGCAATCACATACGCAAGCAAACGGACGCCCTCGCAAGGCGTCTTTTTCTATGCGCAGAAACACGGAAAGGACGGTGAACTATGCGGAATCAAACGGAAAACGATTTCCTCGCGAAGGCTTTTCTGATATTTATCGCAATGTACCTCGCTATAACCGGAGGCTACATCTTAACGCTAGACGGCATTACGTATTCCACGCCGACTTACGATCTCATGGCGGGTCTGTTATCGCTAGACACGTACGGCGTATTACTACTCATAGCGTCAGCGCTACTACTTTACGGCACGGTACAGGACGGACTTGCACGGGGTTACTCGTTGCTAATCGGAGGGTTAATCGGCGGTGTGCTAATCGTACTCTACGCGATGGCGTCATTCGAAGGCTCTACTAACGCGTTACTACCGTTACGCTATGCGCTTGTCGCCGGATTTARCTTACTTATCGCAGGGGTAGGGGGTGTCCGCGTATGGATACGGAAAACTTAAAAGACTCGTCAGCGTTTATCACACATCGCGAATTAGTGCGGACGCAAGACGAATTACGAAAGGAACTCGCGGCGAAAGTCGAAGGTACCAATCGGCGGATAGAAGACGTAGACGACAAGGTCGATAACTTACGCGACTTGGTGCTACCGTTGCTCGAAACGTCTAAGCAGACGGCAGAGAACACACGGAAGATGGCGGATAGTATGGATAAGTTTACCGAAGGCCAACGTGCAACGAACGGACGCATATACGAAAAGTTAAACGTACATGACATCGAATTTACCCGCATCAACGTATCAAGCGGTGCACAGACGGAGAAGAAGAAAGTGAACGGTACAATCATTGTCGCAGTCATCGGAGCCGTCACGACGCTAATCGCGAGTTTATTCGCGTTGGCGCCGTTGGTATACGGTGGTTAAAAAGGAGCGCTATAAGATGAATACAACGCAAAAAAAAGGAACGGCTAACTAACGGTTGAAATTGAAGTCGCCCGCAGTAAGTCGTTCCTATTTAATAACGATATACTATCCGAGGAGGAAACGCAATGAAAATCAATTGGAAAATACGCGCTAAGAATCCGCAGTTTTGGTTACAAATCGCGTTAGCAATAGTAGTACCTGTCGGAGGCTACTTCGGCATTACGGGGGCAGACGTTACAACGTGGTCAGCGCTAGGCAACGTAATATTAAATGCCGTATCAAATCCGTATGTCCTATTTATCATCGGTGTATCGGTATATAATTCCGTAGCCGATCCGACGACACGCGGTTTCAGCGATAGCCGACGTGCATTGAATTACGATGAACCATCGGAAGGCGTGAAGTGATATGGTAAAAATCGCATTAGGCGCAGGTCATGGCGGTAAGAATTCAACCGCAGGCAAACGTTCGCCCGACAATGAGTACGAATGGAACTTTAATGACGCGGTTGTACGCGGTACTATAGCGAAGTTAGACGAATATCAAGACGTGGAGATTTTACGAGTAGACGACGCGACAGGTAAGACGGACGTACCTCTACAGACTCGTACGAACCGTGTTAACGCGTGGGGAGCAGACGCCTATGTAAGCTCACACCACAACGCTAACACAGGTAAATGGGGCGCGTGGACTGGCGTAGAGACGTACGTGTATGAAGACGCAAGAGCGGAGTCGCAGGCGTTAGCTAAAGCGGTTCACCCACGTTTAGTCGACGCAATGGGCTTACGTGACCGCGGTATTAAGAAAGCGAATTTCCACGACTTGCGCGAATCGAATTGCCCTGCGATTCTTACGGAAGGCGGTTATATGGATTCGACGCTAGACATCGTGAAGATGCGTGATAGCGATGTATTACGTAAGGCAGGCGAGGCGATTGCGTTAGGCTTAGTCGCACACTTCGGATTGAAAGCGAAAGTTACGGCGGTTAAACCTGCGCCAGTGAATCCGGTAAGCAAGCCAATCGTCAAACCAACGCCTAAGCCGATTGCTAAACCCTTAGCGAAACCGCCTGCTAAGAAGGACGTTCACCGCGTCATTGTAGACGGTAAGCAAATCGGTGCGTATTCGGATGATGCGAATATAATCATCGAGATACGTAAGGCGCTCGCAAAAGGCGCGAAGAAAATCGAAGTTAATAAGGTATAACGTGGGTTGGAATTGAATAAATAACAAGCAGGCCATCCTTGATTGGGTGGTCTTTTTTTATTTGTCGAAAAATAAATATTCTATTATATGGATTTAATACCTTTAAGTGGAGTATACTATGAATAAGCAGAAAAGGAAAAAGGAGGAATTCGGTTGATTAAGAAGCCGATTGAATATTTATTATTTAAATCCGGTATAACTAATTATCAAATTTCAAAAGAAACAGGTATTCGTCAAACCACTTTAGGTAAATACACAACAGGAAAAGCTGAAATTAGCAATATGTCACTGGGCAATGCAGAAAAGTTATACGCTTATTTCAAGGAAGCTTTTCAAAGTGCTGAAATCGAATGTAAACATGACTACACGGGACTCATTTTCGACGAGAAGGTTTGTATGCTTTGTGGAAAAACACTAAAATCAGAAAGTGGGAACGATAAATGAAAAAAATAATGATCTCTTTATTATCGGTTGTTCTTATGTCTTTAATCTTTTCGTCCGGTGTTTTAGCAGCAAGTAAAAAAACAGTGGTTTTCGGAGATAGCAATACAGAAGGTGCTAATTGGGACGATAACCATTACATGAGTTCTAAAAAGTGGGCGAGCAAATTAAGTCTTGAACGACCTGTAGTAAATGCTGGGATTGCAGGGAATACGATTGGTATGGGTTTGAAGCGTATACATTCCGTCATAAAGCACAATCCGAGTACAGTCACAATTATGTTCGGAACAAACGATGGGGTGCTGCGTGACGGGCGTATACCTAAAACATCGTGGAAACAGTTTGAAAAAGATTTAAATTATATGGTTGATACATTCCAATCCAAAAAGATTAATGTTGTGCTAATGACAGCAGTTCCTGTTATTGAAGAAGGTAAAGGCTATTACTATTCAAGGCACGACCGTAAACTTTATGAAAAATATGGAGGTGCTAGAGAATTTCAAGATAAATACAACGACATTACACGTAAAGTAGCTAAAAAACAGGGTGTTCCATTAGTGGACACATATAAAGTATTCGCACGTTATGCAGGGAATGACACTGACAAAGCCTTAGTTGAATCAAATTTAATGGATAAGTCGGGGACGCATATGTCCATGTACGGTGCTGATGTTTTGTATCGAGCAGTCGATCAAACGTTGGAGAGAAATAAATATTAATTCAGACCACTCTTAACGGGGTGGCTTTTTTATTTGCACAAATTTACGGCGTCTATTAATATAGGAAGAAACCGATACATAGCGGAGGTTATTCCGATGTTAATTCCAGCCGAACATTTACCGTACTTTGAACGGAAAATATACTTACCGATGTTACATACGGTATTAGAGCAGGATCGCGCCACTGTCGAACGTAGCGACTTTAAATTACACCGCCCATACATAGCGATAATCGACGCAGCCATAAAAGGAGTACAGGCGGATGTCAAAGCGACGAATCTGTATATGCGTCAGAATGGATTACGAATTGAGCGAGGAACACGCGATGAATTCACTACCGAATACACGTTTTACTTCGGAGGGTACGAGCAGAATCGTCGCTACTTGAACGTGCGACTGCGGAATCGTACGGAGGAACTACTCGAAGTTTACTTAATGAAGACGTAAAGAAGCGCCCTACTCGATTGAGAGCGGAGCGCTTTTTCTGTGTTCTCATACGGCTTCTCCGACTGTACGTAGCATGTTAAGGAACAACGGTGACATCTGAATTAAAACGTAGCCTAGACCTGCGTTCATTATCATGCTCCACGCCTTCTCCGAATTACCGAACATAAAGAAGAAACACGCCCCAACCATGATAACGCTAGCAACCGGGAAACTCACCGCAACAAGAATATTAATCAACGGCTCCATTACATTTGCGATTGCTTCGAGTGACGTATCGGCGATTACACCGGTCTGAATAAATTCGGGAGATGGTACATTTACGGGAATAGTTGCGGGAGTTTGAGCGATTATATCGATTGCAGTTTGTGGCGCAGGTATTGGTGGAGGCGGTTGGACGACGGTTGCGACCGGTATGCTTGTGGCTGTATACGTATCGGCGGATAGTAGACGATGGCTAACGATTGGAATTGCGACGGCGAGCGGTATGCAAGCGGTGATAACCGTTTTCTTCGTAGCATACTCGCTTCCTTTAAGTCTTTCGCTGAAATCCGTGTACTCTGCGACTGGCACCGTTTCTATATTCGCTTTTCTTCTAAACATTCGTATTCCTCCTCTTATTTTATGTCCGCGACTGTATACACCTTAACGCTTGGCAACGCCTTACACGCTTCCGTTAATTGCTTACGTCTTAACTCCGTTGTGGTCAACCATACGACTGTCGGAAAGTGTCCGAGTTTCTGCTTAATCATTCCGTTGTCGACGAGTTCCTTGTACCGTGCGATTTTAATTCGGTTCTCTTTCATAGGTTGCGCACGGTCGACTTCGAGGAAATGGTGTTGCAACGTTTTCATAAACATCGCGTCGACGATTACCGTTGCACGCCCGTCTGATACTTTAATTTCGGTACGCCAATCGGAAGGGCATCCGTAGAATAACCAAAACTCGTTACGCATGACGGTGTGATGGACGTGACCGCCTCGCTTGCGTATCTTATCGCAGCCTACGTGAGCGCGTCCGTTCTTATTTAAATAGTAAATCGTTTGATGTCCTTCGCGGATACTCGTAAGGTAATCCGATAGATAACCGAGGACTCTGTTCGCGTTGCGCGTAGTACCTAGTCGGAAATAACGGTTTAACTGATCCCGCGTGAGAAAGTCAAAGCGCTTCAAAAGTAACAGTATCCGTTCTTCGCGGTTGCTCAATCGTTTCAGTTTCAATCGGCGTGACCTCCTTCTTCACGATGTACGGTGCGAGCGTTGTCTGTATGATTTCCGATGTGATTAACGGAGTCTGCAAGATTTCCCGACCGTCAGCCGTCTGATAAATCGCCCGCCCTTTAATTTGCGGTAGATTCTCCGCGCCAGTTTCGTCAAGTACAACGCGTGACGCCGTAGCTGACTGAACACGGAATGACAACTTAGCGTCGGAGTTCTGTTTGCATTGACGCGGAATTACGTCGCCAGTCGGATACTGAGTCGCAAGTATCTGACGGAATCCTAAACCTGCGCCAAGCCTTGCGATTTGACTCATAAGCGTCTGACACTGTATTTTAAGCGCCTTGTCATCTTTGTTCGTAGCTTCCGCAGGATTTAACTCGCCGACCTCGTCAATGATTACGAAGTAACGGTCTTTAATTCCGGCTTCCTGTACGTTCTTTTTACCGAGTGTCCGCATCTTACGTTGATTCTCACGCATTTTATCGTAAGCGTCTTGTAGCGTAATTAACGCTTCTGCGGGTTCATATGCGATAGATTGCGTTTGCTTGATGTTCTCGTAATCGCACAGTTCGATACCACCTTTTAAATCGATAAGGAATAGCTTCACGTGATCCGGCTTGCTCTGTAGCAAACTCGTAATCATTGCGTTAATGAAGTTACTTTTTCCGTATCGCGTAGCACCACCGAGAACCATATGCGGAATCTTTTCGAAGTCGTGGTATTTAAACGTGTTCTTATCGCGTGTGATTCCGACAGGTACTTTCCAACCTTCACCGGCTTTAAACGCTACTTCTTTCGCTAGTGGCTCGTTGTAAACGCGTAGGGTTAGGAGTCCATCGAAGGAGAGTTCGAGTTCCTTTTTCTCCGTGAGTTTGTTCGTATATAACGACTTAACGTTGTCGATGATATTTGCGTCGAGTGGTAGCGCCTTTAAATCGGTGAGTGTTAACCGTTTGCGTCGGTTATTTAATCCGTCTTCTAATACTCGTTGCTTGCTAACGTAATCATCGAATGAGCGACCGAGTGGAATACGATACTTATACTCCATTCCCCAATCGTAAGACTTCTTCCGAATTAGTTGCGTAGTCAGCGTATCCTTTCCGTCTTTAACGTTCAGGCCACTTAACGAAATTATCCGCTGAATTTTACCACTGTCATTCGACGACAAACCGTTCTTTTTCGTAAATGCTTTTAACGCAATTCCGCCCATAAAAGTTGTCGTGATTATTTCGAATAACATCCGACCATCCTTCCTTAGTCCTCACGCCACAAAGGGTTACTTACGTAGTAAGAGTTACGCCGAAGTGGACGCTCGGAAATGGTTAATACACGTTGATTTGACGCGGTTTATCGTAGTCCCGATATATAGGGAGAGGTGGACATCAAACGGGACGCCCCAAAACCGTTAGTTTTTGCCTTCCTCCTTACGCAAAAAATACTCGCGAATAGCTTGTCGATACACATACGATCGCTCACGTTTTGGGATAGCTTTTATCCACTCGATTAAGTCAGCGTCATGTTCGGGGTGAAGCTTGGCTGCGATTTGTGGGTCTTTTTCCGACTGCATTAATTTCGTCCCCTTTCTAAAGCTTACTAAACGTTTCTAACTTCTACTACAACTTACGCAAATTTTCCGTAAGTGTTACAAATATTTAATTTCGCCATCCATTACCGGAATCCTTTATTTACTTCCGGGACGTTTAGCACAATGCAAAAAACGCCCCACGGATGTGAGGCGCTTGTGTTATTAAATGCCGTCCATACGAGCAACGACGGAGTATTGTTCCGCTGAATTCTTAACCGACGAATTAGATACGTGTGCATAACGTTTAACCATATCGTATTTTGAATGCCCGAGGATATTACGTAAGTCTTCCATGTTACCGCCACTCTCTAACCACGAAGTCGCAGCAGTATGGCGGAATATATGTGCGTGTACGGGCTTCGTAATATACGCCAAATCCGCGTAATTCTTAAGACGTTGGTTATAGCGGTTGCGATTGTATGGAGTTCCTTTTTCCGTAGCAAACACGTATTGAGACGAGGTAGTGAAATCGTTCTCCTTCATTAACTCGTTGAGTAAACGGAGGGTACGTTTTGTAATTGGAACCATTCGAGCGATACGGTTCTTCGCGATACTTGCACGGATAATAACGAAGCCTCTTTCGCTGTCGATGTCAGCCCGTTGCAAATGCGTCGCTTCGGTTATACGTAGCATAGCGTCTAATAGTAGCACGGTTAAAACGTAATCTCGGAATGACGTGTAATACGTCTTGTCCATGACGCTAAGAATACGCGTGATTTCCGTAGCCGACAAAACTTCGATAAGTTCCTCGGGTTGCTGAACGTTAGATACTTTCGCAAGCGGATTCGACTTAACGAGTAAATTCGTATGCAACGTATTAAACATTACCTTTATCGTCTTCAAACGCGTATTGATCGTCGCGGGTTTTAATCCGACTGACTTCGTTTTACGGTGGGCTATCTTACGAAACTGAACGTGTTCCTGTTGCATATGCGTTAACCACTCGCGTACAAAGTCGGTAGTAATCTCTTGTACACCGTAATTACCGCCATGCGTTTCAATATAATCGCAGAACTGCGTGAAATTCGTTTCGTACTGCTTAATCGTGCGGATAGCGATACCTTCGGATACTTTAATTTTAACGAAGGCTTTAAAAAGTGCGCGAATGTCATCCGATTCTAAGTCGGGTAGTTTTGCGTGATTGTCTACAAAATTGCGTCGTTTACGCACGGTGTC
This sequence comes from Paenisporosarcina sp. P5_A11, assembly GCF_056400705.1. Taxonomy (NCBI): domain Bacteria; kingdom Bacillati; phylum Bacillota; class Bacilli; order Caryophanales; family Caryophanaceae; genus Paenisporosarcina; species Paenisporosarcina sp. P5_A11. The sequence continues at coordinate 17,281 of NZ_JBFUKT010000007.1, read as the reverse complement.
ACCTCATTTTCGATTGGTTCGGCGATGGGTAACGCAGGGTAGCGCTAATACGCACCCATACGACAAAACCCCGCCTACGCAAACGTTGAGTGAACGCTTGGTATAACGGGGTTTTAACTTCGGAATGATCCCGACTGGGCTCGAACCAGCGACCTCCACCCTGTCAAGGTGGCGCTCTCCCAGCTGAGCTACAAGATCGTTTTTCTAGGACAAACTCTATTATAACTCTTACAGTATAATAGTCAATAACCTAGAAAGGGAATTTGGATGAATTATTTAAAGAAGTGGGTCCATTCTGTTTGAGCACTGCCGTTTACAACCGTCCAACATTCGAGAGCGACGGCTTTTCCGGTAACGGGTTCGAAAGATAAGCCTGCACGTTGGAACAGTGGTCCCCAAACTGTCAATGGGACATTATTAATCAAGGTTGAATGTGGTACCCATTTTCCAGGTAAATAAGGGGAAATTTCATTTGTATGTAAATCCATAATGAGTGAAAACAACTCTCGATGAAAAGTTTCTATTTCTTTTGTGACTACGGGTGCGACAAAAAAAGTGCCTTTCTGTTTGAAAAATCCAAGTGAGGATAACGAAATAGAAAGTTGTTTTTGCTTGTCGCTCCATATTTTAACTCGCTCGTTTAAAATCACCGGATTGGTTTGTTCGAATGTAAATAAACTAATATGGGGCGGAAGGGGTGTTTCTTTTCCGCGACTTGAAGCTATATGTAAGTCTTTACTATCTTGTTCTAATTTTGTAGACAATTTATAATCAAAGCGTAAAACAAGTACTTGCATGAATAATTTCCCTCTCTTTACTCGCCTGATTTCTTGAAACCGGCATCTATTGCTTGATGGTGTGTACAGAACCATTTTTCAGGTTTTGTTTGTTCATAATATTTCCCTGATGGAATGTGATAGATTTTTTTATTTTCTCTATTAATATTACCCTTTATTAAACACTTCTCATTAGTTTTTGGCTCGTGAGTTTTAACTTCATTAACCTTTGTTTTATCAAATCCACGATTTGTTACATATTTTTCGTATTGCCATATGTTTAATTCAGCCTGACGAGCTATAGCCTCAGCTTCTTCGAAAGAATCTAAATGACGCGTATTAGGTACGAATACATAAGCGACAAGGGCTTATCCTTCTTGTAACAGTATTTGCTGGACAGATTGGCCATCTGCATAAACATATGCCAACAAACGACCGTAGTCATCGTATCGTTCTCCCACGTCAAATTCAAGAGATACTGTAGCATCTTCTAACAATTGTTTATTACGTGAACTTGCCTCATCACCTAAAGGCTGATTTCCAAGTGTTTGATGTCTGACTTCAGGTGTATCAATTAATAAATATCGAATCGTTTCTGTCTTACCGTTATACTTTACTTTAATGATATCACCATCAATGACATTCAGTAACTTAACTTCAATCAAGTCCTTAGAACCACCAGTAGAAGTAGACTGCTCCCCAACACAACCAGATGTTAGCAACACAATTATTCCAAGCAGCCAAAACCATTTGTTCATTTGTCATCACCTCGGTAGAACATAATTACAAACTCAAATATAACTGAATAGGGAGAATATAACCATGATTGAAACTATCCAATTAGATTTCCTATATGATTTCGACCGAGTACTCGATCGACTTTCAATGGATCCGTTGATCTCTTTAAATAAAGAAGAGCGATATGTTCTTGTACCTACAGAAGAGCAATTAGTTTGTAAAGTTCAGGCTACTGGGACAACGGAATTCCCGACATTTGTAATAGAAGGAGCAATAAATGAACGACAACTACAAAACATCAAAGAAATTTTTCATTTCGATCGCTCTCTAGAACCAATTCATACCCATTTTACTGGTACTAATTTAGCGCCCATTTTTGAAGAACATCGAGGCACGCCCATCATAAGAGAGTTTTCGTTGTACGCAACGCTAATGAAGAGTATCATTCATCAACAATTAAATCTATCATTTGCACATACCCTTACTACTCGCTTTGTGCATACATTTGGGGAGCAACTAGATGGTGTTTGGTTTTATCCAAAACCTGAAGTAATTGGGCAACTTAAAGTTGAAGATTTACGCGAGCTACAATTTAGTACGAGAAAAGCAGAATACGTTATTGGGGTGTCTCAAGCAATAGCTAGTGGGGAACTCAATCTTCATGCCCTCGCTCTTCAAGACGATGAAACAATTACTCAAATACTTGTGAAATATCGTGGAATTGGACCATGGACGGCTGGTAGCTTTTTATTGTTTGGATTAGGTAGACCAAATTTATTTCCGCTCGCCGATATCGGATTACAAAATGCTCTGAAAAAGCTTTGGACAACGACTGATAAACCAAAGGCAGAAGAGATTTCTAGTCATTTTCCTCAGTGGTCGCCTTATTTAAGTTACGCCTCGCTATATTTATGGAGAAGTATTGAATAAACTCAGACTAAATATGTATGTCAACCTAACTAGTTCAAGTGTTACAATAATATGGAAAATATAGAAGAACATCTTGGGGAGAAATCAACATGAGAATTAGAGATTGGGATAAAAGTTTAAAAGCAAGGCTAATTGGTGAAGCGTTTATGAATATTACATTCTGGATGTTTTTCCCATTCCTTGCAATTTATTTTGCAGGAGAGTTCGGTAAAACGACAGCGGGGTTGCTACTAATTGTATCGCAAGTTTTTTCAGTAGCAGCAAATTTAGTTGGTGGCTATTGTGCAGATCAATATGGTCGTCGTACGATGATGGTCTTGTCTTCTTTTGGACAGGGGGGTGCATTTTTCATATTTGCACTGGCAAACTCGTCAATCTTGGATTCTCCAAGTTTAGGATTTATTGCGTTTTCAATTGCTAGTGTCTTTGGTTCATTGTATTGGCCAGCAAGTCAAGCCATGGTAGCTGACGTAGTTCCTGAAGAACATCGTAGTGAAGTCTTTGCCGTTTTTTATACATCCATGAACATTGCTGTAGTTATTGGCCCGATACTTGGAGGGATTTTCTTCTTCAGCTATCGTTTTGGCTTGATGATAACTGCAGGGTTGGTATGTATTTTATTAGCTTGGATTCTCATCAAGTTTACTAAGGAATCGAACCCAGCAAATTCCGATTCGTCCGAAACTAACACATCCAATGGTTTTATGTACGCGATTCAATCGCAAGTTAAAGACTATGGACTGATATTAAAAGATAAACTATTTTTACTTTTTATTATAGCTGGAATTTTAGGCGCTCAAACATTTATGCAATTGGATTTGTTATTACCTATTTACGTAAAAGAAGTAATTGGGAATGAATCTCTTGGATCTTGGTTCGGCACCGATATAAAACTAACAGGGGAGCTTGCCTTTAGTATTCTGATTTCAGAGAATGGTTTACTTGTGGCGTTATTAACTGTGGCTGTCACTAAATTCGTTGTGTCTTTTAAAGAGAAAAATGTGTTTTTTGTTTCATCGATTTTATATGCACTTGCAATGGTTGTTTTTTCGTTATTTGATTCGTTTTGGATTTTCATTTTGGCAATGGCGATCTTTACAATAGGTGAATTAATGACGGTGGGTATACAACAGAGCTTTATTTCGAAGCTAGCACCCGAACATATGCGAGGTCAATATTTTGCAGCAGCAAGTCTTCGCTACACAGTTGGTCGGATGATTGCACCGATATCTATTCCTATGACGGTATGGTTTGGATTCTTTTGGACATTTACGATTATCGCCTTATTAGCAACGATGAGTGCGTTTGTCTATTACCTCATGTTTTATTTATTTGAACAAAAAAAGACAGCTTCTCCTAAGGGTTAGATAGGGAGCTGTTTTTATGTTAGATATCGTTTTATATTTATTTTCAAAGTTATTGTTCCTGTGATTCAATTTCTTCAGTATCATGGAAATATATGAAGGATTCTTCTTCTAATTCAGTTAGACGATCTTTGTTTATCCCTAAACTCAAATTTCCTGAAAAAATAGGTTCCCACCATGTTTCTGTTTTCGTCATGTCTGTATCCTCCTTTTAAATCATCTCAATTATTTGTAAGTTCTTTACCCTTCAAAGTTACACCTTGAAACAAATATTTTCAAGATTTAAATTAATAAGTTTTTATTAACTACCAAATTAAGGGGGCGATAAATGTGAAACAAACAACTTTTGCATTAATTGGAACAGGAATTGTCGGAGAACGTATTATTCAACAACTTTTAGCCAATCATAAATGTACGATAATCAGTATATTTGATGAAAATAATGAACGGCTACAAGAGATAGCTAATAAATATCAGTTGCCTATTGCATCTTCGTTAGAGGAATTATTTAACACTAAACCACATTGGGTCTATATCGGAACACCTCCTAATAGTCATGCTTCTCTTGCTCTTGAAGCGTCCAAAAAAGGATGTTATGTGTTGTCAGAAAAGCCTCTTGCCCACAATGTGGAAAGCGGCAAGCTGATGGTAGAAAGCACGAAACAAGCGAATATCTTAACGGCAATGCATTTTCCTCTGATGTACAGCCCAGCTATCCAAACTCTAATAAGTGAATTAGCAAACCATACACTAGGTGACATACTTCGAGTGGAGCTTCATACATATTTTCCACATTGGCCAAGAAAGTGGCAACAAAATCCTTGGATTAGTTCAAGAGCTCAAGGTGGCTTTATAAGAGAAGTATTTCCACATTACTTTCAAATCATGTACCGACTTTTTGGTAATTTTTCTTTTTCAGCACATCAAACAATCTATCCTGAAAATCAACAATTATCTGAAATTGGGTCATCGGCAATCGGTCAAACAGATACAGGCATTCCGATAGTTATCAATGGTTTAAGTGGAATGGGCCAACAAGAAATACTGCTTTTTAAAGTGTTTGGAACTAAAAAAGTAATGACAATTAAAAATTGGTCTGAACTTTGGGTGAGTGAATGTGACCAACCTGACATAAGAGTTGAATTAAATGAACATCCTAAAACGCTTTGGGATGCGTGTCATGATGCGAAAAATGGGCGCGAAGCAACTCTTGTGTCATTTGAAGAAGGCTTAATTGTGCAACGATGGATTGATGAATTACTGACATAAAACAGTTAGTATGTGTAAGTTGTAAAATTATATACTTAAAAATATGGGGAAAAATCTAGACACCGAATATTAGGTGTCTATTTTTGCGTGATAAGATCCTACCCGCTACAATTAAGAGATAGATGACAGGAGTGATAACATGAATTTCACGGCTCAAGATGTAGAAGAGATGATTCAATTGCAACATGCTTTTTATTACACTGGAGCTACAAAATCAGTAGAATTCCGAAAACTACAATTAGCTAAGTTGAAACAAGCTATTCAACTACATGAACAAGAAATCATCCAAGCTCTTTATAAAGATCTACGTAAAAGTGAGTTTGAAGCATACGCAACCGAAGTGGGATTTGTGCTAGATAGCATTGGCTTTATGACGAAGCATTTAGATGATTGGATGAAGCCAGAAGCAGTTAAAACAGCCCTGCATTTACAACCAGCAAAAAGTTTTATCGTCCGGGAACCATATGGCTCCGCATTGATTATTGGTCCATTTAACTATCCATTCCAACTTGTCATGGAACCGTTAATCGGGGCAATCATCGGTGGGAACTGTGCCATTGTTAAACCTTCAGAATCAGCAATCCATACTGCTGCTGTCATCCGAAAAGTGCTCGAGTCGACGTTCACACCAGAGTATATTCGTGTAGTAGAAGGAGAACGGGAAGAAACTACCGCACTTATTCATGCTCCATTTGATACCATTTTCTTTACTGGCAGTGTTGCTGTTGGGAAAGTAGTGATGAAAGCGGCATCTGAGAGACTAACACCAGTAACGTTGGAACTTGGAGGTAAAAGTCCGGCCATAATCGATCACACTGCTAATTTAGAAGTTGCAGCAAAACGTATTGCTTGGGGTAAATTTGTAAACGCTGGTCAAACTTGTGTGGCTCCTGATTATTTACTTGTTCATCACAAGGTGAAAGAACAATTTATTAAAATATTGAAACAAACGATAATAGACTTTTATGGGAAAGATGCACAAAATAGCCCAGATTATGGACGTATCATCAATACCAAACAATTCGACCGTTTAATGCACCTAATTAACCAAGAAAGTCAGCACATTGTTGCGGGGGGGAATATGGATAAAGATGATCTCTATATAGAACCGACCATACTAGAAGGAGTGTCATGGAATAGCCTTTCGATGGAAGATGAAATATTTGGACCTATTTTACCGATTTTAACGTATGATCGTTTAGAAACGGCTATTCGCCAAGTTCGAAAACTACCGAAACCCCTTTCAGCCTATTTATTTAGTGAAAATGACAATGCCATTAACTACTTCTTAGAAGAATTGCCATTTGGTGGAGGCTGTATAAACGATACGGTTTCACATGTTGGAAGTGCTCATATGCCGTTTGGAGGAGTTGGTTCTTCAGGCATGAATGGCTATCATGGTAAATATAGTTTTGAAGCATTTACACACGCCAAATCAATTTTGAAGAAAAGTACAAAACTGCCTATTAATCTCGTATTTCCTCCATACAAAAACAAAGTAAAACTTGTGAAGTCGCTACTCCGATAGGAGAGCGACTTTTTTGATAGAATGAAAGAAAAAGTAGAAGGAGAACACACTATGAGTGAACGAATCTTAATTATTGAAGACGAAGAGAACATCGCCCGTGTTCTTCAATTGGAGTTAGAGTTTGAAGGATATACAACAGGAATTGCATATTCGGGTACGGATGGTTTAATCAAATATCGTGAGCAGTCGTGGAATCTTGTGTTACTCGACTTGATGTTGCCAGGATTGTCGGGACTAGATGTGTTACGAAGAATACGAGCGGATGAACAACAAGTTCCAGTCATCCTATTGACTGCTAAAAATAGTGTCGAGGATAAAGTGTCTGGCCTTGATTTAGGGGCAAATGATTATGTGACAAAACCCTTTCAAATGGAAGAATTACTTGCTCGCATTAGAGCTAACTTACGAATGAAAAAGCGCGATATTCAGACTGAAGAAATACCTGATTTATTCAAACACCATTTTAAAGACTTAAGTCTTCATGAACAAACGCGTGAAGTGAATAGAAACGAACGTAAAATTGATTTGACCCCTAGAGAGTTTGATTTGTTGCTTCATTTAATGAAACATCCCAATCAAGTATTGTCGCGGGAACAACTCTTGGATTCGGTATGGGGCTACAACTATTACGGGGAGACAAATGTAGTAGACGTCTACATTCGCTACTTGCGTAAGAAAATTGATTTTGATGAAACACATAAATACATTCAAACAGTTCGAGGAGTAGGCTATGTGTTAAAGGAGCAAATAGATGAAATTAAAAAGTAAAATCCATCTTTTCTCGACACTATTAATGTTGTTAATTTTAATCATTACGAACGTTGGAATTTATTTAATCTACAGCCAAAATACGTACGAAACAGAGCTACAACAATTACGAGCGGAATCTGAAATTCTGGTTCATGCGTTAAGTCAAATGACGGAATCTACAAATCCTGCTACGATTTTACGTGCTTATTCTCCAGCAAATGGTGCTGTAAGAATTGTAAACACTTTAGGTGAAATAGAGGTTGAAGTAAATACCACGGATCGCGTTGATGCAGTGAAAGTTCAAGAGGTCACAGCAGAAACACAAGAAGTGAGTACCATTAATGGTTCAAAAATGCTGACCTTATCTATACCGATTATTGACTCATCAGGTGCAATTTCGCAATTACAAGTTATTCAAGTATTAACTGATGTAGAAAGAAATTTGAATGAATTAATGTTTATTTTAATTAGCATAACTCTTGTAGGTACTATCCCAATACTGATTTCGAGTATTGTGCTCGGGAAACTTGTCACTCAACCTATACAAAAATTAATTTTGACAATGAAACATATTCAAAACAGTGGGAGCTATGAGCAAATCAAAACGTCGGATCATCGTAAAGATGAGCTCGCTCAACTGGAACATACATTTAACGATACGATGATATTACTCGAACGGAATTATAAGAAACAAGAACAGTTTGTATCTGATGCTTCGCACGAATTAAAGACACCACTTACAGTGATTGAAAGCTACGCAAGTTTGGTTAATCGCCGAGGTTTAAGTGACCCGAAAATAATTCAAGAAGCGACTCAAGCCATTTTACAAGAATCCGTTCGAATGCGGGACATGATTGAGCAAATGTTGCAACTAGCTCGTTATGATGAAGAATTAGTAATCAATCGACAAGCAACTGATTTATTAGAAGTAATTGAACAGACGTTACGTTCGATGAAGCAAGCGTATCATCGCGAGTTCAATTTAATTGTAGACCCAAATTTTGAAACACTTATCTACAAAACAGATGAGCAAAAGTTAAAGCAATTGTTGTTTATTTTCTTGGACAATGCTCGAAAGTATAGCGAAGAAGAAGTTGATTTGCATATTACGGAGATTCCCAACTTCATTAAGATTGCCATCACTGATAAAGGTATCGGTATTCCAAGTGAAGCCATCCCTCACGTATTTGATCGTTTTTACAGAGTTGATGAAGCACGTAACCGCAAAACGGGTGGAACTGGGTTAGGATTATCGTTAGCCAAAGAAATAGCCAAAGGTCTTAATATCAACCTAAATATAATTAGCGTTTTAAATGTTGGAACCACTATCACGCTTGAATTAGAGAAAAAATGACCGGGTTCTCATGTAATTTTAATGTTCATAATCTATCCTTAGTAGAAAGGAGGCGTACTCATGACATTGGTTACTAAATCTTGGTTTATGCCACTCTTAATAACACTTATTATTTTAGGAGCCGGTGCTATATATGCATTGAAATTGACAAATGGAGAAGAAATAATTTCCAATAAAGAAATAAGATCTCGTATTGAACAAATGTATGGTGGATCCGTCTCTAATCTAATTCGAAAAAATGATCTTTATATAGCACGAATAGAACGTCAAGATGGCTTATACGAGGTTGTTGCTGACACTTCGAAAGGTAATATTGTATCGATTAAACTACTCAAACAAACTGATGGACAGCAGCTTCCTATTAAGTCTAAAGAGGACATCAAATCGATTGTTAGTAAAGAATATGAGGGAACCATTGAACGAATAGTTTTAAGCAGACAGACGGAGCATCCTTTTTATGCTGTTGACATGGCAAAAGACGAAACGCTAATCACATTAACGGTTGATGCATTAACAGGAACTGTTTTAGATAGTACGGAAAAGCAAACCACTACCGAACAAGCTTTGATAAAAAGGGAACAAGCAATAACGATTGCAAAAACCCAGTTAACTGGTGAAGTTCAATATACTACTTACGAAGAAACGTCTGATGGTGGCTATTATCTTATTGAAATCGAATCGGAAGATGACCGAGAAGCGGTTATCCAAGTACATGGCGTGTCAGGTGAAATTCTATCAGTTACATGGGACGATCAAGATGATGAAGATGACGATTAAATTTCTCATCAATTTCTCATAATCTTCTCCGAGTTCTCTCATGTTGGTCAGATAACATGAAAGTATCAAACAAAGGAGGAAATAAAAATGAAAAACTTGAAAAGCAAATGGATGGCTGTCCCAATAATCACTGGCGCTCTAGTATTTGGAAGTATCGCGTTGGTAGCAGGAGCCAATCAGAATTTAGATAAAGAAACTGTCAATGGAACCAAGAAAGACAATTTATTAACGAATGAAGAAATAATAGAAAAAGCTTTAACAATAGTTGACGGTACTGTAACAGAAGTTGAATTGGATAGAACATTAACTAGAACTATTTATGAAGTTGAGATTAATAAAGATGGCTTTGAATATGACTTAGATATGGATGCGGTTACAGGTAAAGTATTGAAGAATGATAAGTCAGCAGACGATAAAGATGACAAAGAAGATCTTGATGACAACAGTACAAAGATAGAGTCCAGTAAAGTAGCGATAACAAGAGAAGCGGCAATTAAAACCGCATTAATAGAGGCAACTGGAACTGTGACAGACGTAGAACTTGAGAAAGACGATGCTCAAATATTTTATAAAATTGAAGTCGAAGATGGAACTAACGAAGTAGAGGTTAAAGTTGACGCGAATACTGGGGAAGTTTTGTCGGTTGACGAAGATGATGACAATGACGAATATGATGATGAAGAAAACATTTAAGAAGATGTATTAAAAAATCAGCGTCCCCATTTAAATGGAGGGCGCTGATTTTTTTGGTGATTTAAATGGTAATAATATTGATACTTGAGTTCCTTTATTAACTCGACTATTAATATTGATTTTCCCACCATGCTCTTGAATGATTTTCTCTGAAATCATCATACCAAGACCTGTTCCAGTTGTTTTGGTAGTGAAAAACGGTTCAAAGATTTGTTTTTGTACTTCTTGCGTCATACCAGCACCATTATCTCGAACGTGAATGCCGATAAAACCGTCATTTTCATGTGTTGAAGAAATGTGAAGTGAACCTTCTTTTTCTAATACTTCTACAGCATTTTTCACTATATTAATAAACACTTGTTTAATTTGATTTTGTTCACCTATGACAACCGTATTCGGCGCATTCCAAGCTACTGTCAACACAATCCCTCTTAAATTAAGTTCAGGCTTATATAGGAACACTACATCTTGCATGATTTTCTCCAAACTAAACTCTTTTACGGTTGTAACATGAGGTTTTGCGAGAATTAAAAACTCACTTATTATTAAATTAATTCGCTCAAGTTCAGATTCAATTATTTTTGTGTATGTTTGATAAGGGTGTTGATTATCCTCATTCATCATTTGAATGAAACCTGAGATCACAGTCATTGGATTTCGTATTTCATGTGCAACTCCGGCTGCGATTTCACCAGCTAACTTTAATTTTTCTGACTGGAGAATGAGTTTTTCTGCTTCTTTGCGATACGAGATGTCGCGAGTAATTAAAGACATGGCAACTATTTCACCAGACTTATTATAAATAGGACTAAGCGTTAGTTGTGCATCGAAGAAAGTACCATCTTTCTTCATATCTTTTGTCTCAAACGAATAGAAACTTTCACCACTCAACACTCTTTTTATACGGTCGATAGCGGCGTCAGAGTTTTCAGGTGGGACAAGTGGAACACGACTTCCAATACATTCTTCACGACTCCACCCATACAATAATTCAAACGCTGGATTTATTTCAATGATTTTAGCATCTAAATCAAAAACTGCTATGCCATCCTTCGCATTTTCAAAAAACATGTACAAATATCCTTCTTTAGAATCAAGTGCTCGTTCTAAAGAAGATTGCTGTTCTGCCATGTTAAAAAACGTTTTTTGCAATAATTGAGAATGGACAATAGCTGTTACACTAATTAAAATAAAAAATAACATGAGCACATACAAATCAGTAAATTCAATTGTGTTTTCAAAGAGATTAAAATTAGTATTAAATAAGTAGATGACTTCAAAAACTGTTATCGGTAAAAGAAGTAAATATGAAGTGATTGAATGGTATAATGAAGCAACAAATAGTGGGAAAATAAAAAGAATAATATGTACGTAATTCGGTGTATCTAAATTAATGAAAAAAATGTATCCATTTAATCCTGATAATATAAGAATTTGCAACAATTGATTATTAATATTCAGTTTATAAAGAACAAATAATAAAGTGCAATAAAGAAAAGCCAAAATGGGTAATGCGTGTTCATAAGGGGAAAATAAACTTAATAAAGTATGAAATAGTAATCCGAGTGCAAATAATTGTATAAACAATCGATTACGTTTGTTTATGTATACGGTTATGTCCATTTTTCACCTCAGTTGGAAAGTTATTCTGCTTATATCATACATGATTTGTCAGTGTCGGAACATGCCGAATTTTGGTATGATATTTATATATAGGGGGTTTACAATGTCTAACACATTTAAAGAGAAAGAAACAGTGCAGTTACTTAAAGAACTCGTAGAAATTCCAAGTCCTTCTGGCTATACAAAAGAGATTATGAAATTTATGGCTTTAATTTTAGATAAAATGAAGGTACCGTTTATACAAACGAATAAAGGTGCATTAATAGCAACTATAGAAGGAAATGATTCGACTAAACATAGACTATTAACAGCACATACAGATACACTCGGTGCTATGGTAAAAGAAGTAAAAGGTAGTGGTCGTCTTAAACTATCGATGATAGGTGGTTTTAACTGGAATTCTGTTGAAGGTGAATATTGTTACATACATACAGCGTCTGGTAAGAAAGTTCGAGGAACCATTCTTATGCATCAAACGACGGTCCATGTATACAAAAATGCAGGTTCTGCAGAACGTAATGTAGAAAATATAGAAGTGAGATTAGATGAAAAAGTAATGAATGCGGAGGAAACAAGAGCGTTAGGCATTGAAGTTGGGGATTTCATATCGTTCGACCCAAGATTCGAGCAAACGGATTCAGGTTTTATTAAATCGCGACATTTGGATGACAAAGCAAGTACGGCATTATTACTACAACTTATTGCTTCAATAAAAGAAAACAATTTGACTCTTCCAAACACTACTCATTTCTATATTTCAAACAATGAAGAAATTGGTTATGGAGGAAATTCAAATATTCCTGCAGAAGTTGTGGAATACATTGCAGTCGATATGGGTGCAATAGGTGATGGACAAACCTCTGATGAATACACGGTATCGATTTGTGCGAAAGATTCTTCAGGTCCATACCATTATGATCTAACTCGTAAATTGGTTGAGCTAGCAAAAACGAATAACATTGCTCATAAACTAGATATTTATCCATATTACGGATCTGACGCTTCAGCTGCAATTCGAGCAGGTTTTGATGTTAAGCATGCCTTATTCGGACCCGGCATTGAGGCATCACATGCTTTTGAACGAACACATATTGATTCATTAAAACATTCTGCAGCACTATTAGAAGCATATGTGCTCTCTCCAATGGAGACAGAATAGGAGGAAAGCAAATGCAGTCATCTGACTTAATCAGTTGCTTGCCAATTAAAGAAATTCACGGAACACTTCCAAAAGAAGTTTATGATATCGCGGTTGATTCAAGAAGTGTGCAACCCGAAAGTGTTTTTATCTGTATTAAAGGATATACCGTGGATGGACATGATTACGCATTGCAAGCAATTGAAAGTGGAGCAAAAATAATTATTACAGAAAAGTATCTTGAATTAGACTATTCCCGAGTTGCTTGCATCGTTGTTGACGATACAACACGGGCTATAGGATTATTAGCTTCAAAATTTTATGGGTATCCATCTAAAGACATGACGATGATCGGTGTTACCGGAACGAATGGTAAAACAAGTGTCAGTGGAGTTTTACAAAATATGCTACAAGGATTAAAAGTAAAATCTGCTTTAACCGGTACGATTGGTTTTAATTTAAATGGTGTCCTTTTCGATTCAGCAAATACAACAAGTGATGCACTCACTACGCAACAAATGATTCAGCGTGCCAAAAATGAAGGTTGTAAGTCAATGATTATGGAAGTATCTTCTCATGGTTTGGTTCTTGGTCGTTTAACAGGGGTTGATTTTGACATAGCAATCTTTACTAATTTGACGCATGATCATTTAGATTTCCACGGGACGATGGAACAATATGGACAAGCAAAAGGATTATTGTTTTCCCAGCTTGGACAAGACTTACAACGTGAGAAACATGCAGTTGTGAATTTAGATGATGAGTGGTCGACCCGTTTGAAAGAGATGACCGGTTTTCCTGTTTGGACCTACGCCATTCACCAAGACGCTCATTTTCAGGGTAGAAATATTCAACTGAAATCAGATTGTACACAATTTGACATGAAGACTCCTGAAGGGATTTTTCCAGTACGAATGAATTTGCTTGGTGAGTTCAATGTGTATAATGCATTAGCAGCAACAACTGCTTTATATACACAAGGCTATACAGTTCCTCAAATTTTGGAACAACTTGAAAAAATTCCTCCAGTAAAAKGAAGAATGGAAAAGTTGACTAGTGATTTACCAATATCCATATTTATTGATTATGCACATACTCCTGATGCAATCGAAAAAGCAATTTCGTCTGTGATACCTTACAAGACACAACGACTCATCTTTTTAGTAGGAACAGGTGGCAATAGAGATCGTTCAAAACGTCCTTCCATGGCAGAGAAAGCTTCAATAGCTGATTATGTCATACTGACGACAGATGACCCACGTGATGAGCCGTACGAATCAATTCTTAGTGATTTAGAAAAAGGTATGCTTCATGATAGTTATGCTTGCATTGGGAATCGTGAGGAAGCAGTCAAGCATGCTATAGCAATAGCTGAACCTGGGGATATTATTATTTTTGCAGGCAAAGGTCACGAAGATTATCAAATCATTGGCCGTAAAAAATATCCTCATAGTGATGGAGACATTGCCTTGGTAGCTGGTAAATTGAAATTTCAAGATTCGCCATCCCGTTCTTAAGCTAGATTCGATGAAACGGTAGAAGGCAGACATAATAACAAATTATATAAACTGAATTTATACATCTTTTTTCTTTTCAAAGAACCGATCACAATTGTCGATCGGTTCTTTCGACATTTTGCGTACTTGTAATTTATATGAAAAATCCATATGATAGTAAAGGAAAAACGAAGGAGAATACCTATTTATGACTACTCAAATTCAAGTTCAAATACAAGCAAGAAGAACGTTTGCTATCATTTCGCATCCAGATGCTGGTAAAACGACAATGACAGAAAAGTTATTATTTTTTGGTGGTGCCATTCGCGATGCAGGTACTGTAAAAGCGAAAAAAACTGGGAAATTCGCAACATCTGACTGGATGGAAATTGAAAAACAACGTGGGATTTCTGTTACCTCATCCGTGATGCAATTTGATTACGATGATTGCCGAATTAATATTTTAGATACACCAGGTCACCAAGATTTCAGTGAAGATACGTATCGTACATTAATGGCTGTTGATAGTGCAGTGATGATTGTGGATGCTGCAAAAGGAATAGAAGCTCAAACAATTAAATTATTTAAAGTTTGTCGCTTACGAGGAATTCCAATTTTTACTTTTATTAATAAATTAGACCGTCAAGGGAAAGAACCACTTGAACTAATGGAAGAATTAGAAGAAGTACTCGGTATTGAATCATATGCAATGAATTGGCCTATTGGTATGGGGAAAGAGTTTTTAGGGATTTATGATCGTTTTAATAACCGCATAGAGCAATTCCGTAAAGATGGAACTGACCGCTTTTTACCATTGACTGAGGATGGAGAATTAGCAGTAGATCACTCAATGATAAAAACGTCTTACTACACACAAGCATTAGAAGATATTATGTTGCTGAATGAAGCGGGAAATGATTTTGATCAAGAAAAAGTGAGAAATGGTAAAATGACACCCGTGTTTTTCGGAAGTGCTTTAACTAATTTTGGTGTACAAACATTTTTGGAAACCTATTTACAATTTGCACCTACTCCGCAACCTCGTAAAACAGATGCGGATGTTGAAATAAATCCTGTGACAGATGAATTTTCTGGATTTATTTTCAAGATACAAGCAAATATGAATCCAGCTCACCGTGATCGTATCGCCTTCGTGCGTATTGTATCTGGGAAATTCGAGCGCGGTATGACGGTCACATTAGCCCGTACAGGTAAGACGTTTAAATTAACTCAATCTACTCAGTTCCTGGCTGACGAACGAGAAACAGTTGAGATTGCTGTTGCAGGAGACATCATTGGTCTGCATGACACAGGAAGTTATCAAATTGGTGACACAATTGTAGGTGGAAAGAAAACGTTCAACTATGAGAAATTGCCACAATTTACTCCTGAATTATTTGTCCGTGTAACTGCCAAGAATGTTATGAAGTCTAAGCATTTTAATAAAGGTATTATGCAATTAGTACAAGAAGGTGCCATTCAATATTACAAAACCTTGCATACAGAAGATGTAATATTAGGCGCAGTAGGTCAACTTCAATTCGAAGTGTTTGAACACCGAATGAAAAATGAATATAACGTTGAAGTACGCATGGAATCAATTGGTAACAAAATTGCTCGTTGGATTCAAAATGAAGGCGATGTAAAAGAATCCATGTCAAGTCCACGTAGTATGCTAGTGCGAGATCGTTTTGATCGCTATGTTTTCTTGTTTGAAAATGATTTTGCGATGCGTTGGTTCCAAGATAAAAATGAAAATATCGAATTGTTTAGTTTGTTATAAGAAAAATCCTGTCCATGTGACAGGTTTTTTTATTTTTTATTGGTGAGCCAACAAGTATGAAAACCAAATACTTGTGGGTCTCATTCTTGGGCCCACAGGAAGTGGGTCATGATGGTGTTGCCACAAAATTTCTCGCATTGCTTTTTGCGACGAGTAACCGCAGGAGCAGGACGTGGCGTTTTTAACCTTCGTTCCTTTTAGGTGCAAATGTACTCTTTCGTCTTTTAATATCAACAGCATTCTAAAACTTTGCCAAAATAAAAAAAGCAGATAGAAGCCGAAATAGCATCTTCGGCCGAACATCTACATAAAGAAACCTTCTATTCTGTAGTAAACCAAATCAAAATTACTGTGTCCTTCCAGGTTGCAAGGGAGCGGAGGATGCACAACCGCCGCAGGATAATCTACAAAAAGTGAGGTGGGCGAKTGACGCAGTCACAAGCCCAACTCTCTTTATTCTCTAGATTATTGTGCAGCAGGTAAAGCGTCMGAAGCGAACTGGAAACCTGTCATCCTCAGTAAATGGAACCAAGGTTTCGGTTTGTAGTTGWAGTGATATTTCTTAAATTGAATTTTAATAAGATGTTTTGAAAATAAAGGCTCTGTTTAACTATCCTGTTGTCTATCGTACATTTACGCTTGCTACACGTTCCGGAGCCAACAAGTATGAAAACCAAATACTTGTGGGTCTCATTCTTGGGCCCACAGGAAGTGGGTCATGAAGGTGTTGCCACAAAATTTCTCGCATTGCTTTTTGCGACGAGTAACCGAAGGAGCAGGACGTGGCGTTTTTAACCTTCGTTCCTTTACATGCTAGGCGCAAATGTACTTTTTTGTTTGTTTGTAATATCAACAGCGTTCTAAAACTTTGCCAAAATAAAAAAAGCAGATAGAGGCCGAAATAGCATCTTCGGCCGAACATCTACATAAAGAAACCTTCTATTCTGTAGTAAACCAAATCAAAATTACTGTGTGCTTCCAGGTTGCAAGGGAGCGAATGATGCAAATCCGCCGCAGGATAATCTACAAAAAGAGAGGTGGGCGAGTGACGCAGTCACAAGC